>JANNAY010001623.1:0-1889 GCA_031384945.1 Deltaproteobacteria bacterium | reverse complement strand
CGGCACCGATCTCGTCGGCCTCGCGCGCGAATGTTTCAGCATCGACAACACACTTGTGGGTCGCGTTCGCTTCGTCTTTCCAGAAGCGCCTGAAATGACTGACTTCGGGGGCCGGCAGTGGTGGCCCATCGACATGATGGCCCTGCAGCAGGCGATGGCCAAAAGCGATCCGCGCTTGCTGGCCCGTGAGCTTCCGGCCGGGCTGCCGGCGGCGCGCAAGCAGCTGACGGCGACGCTGCAGGCGTTGTTGACGTCGACGAAGCTGCCGATGTCGAAGGTCATCGTCGGCGGCTTCTCGCAGGGCGCCATGCTCGCGACCGACACGGTCTTGCGGCTCGAAGAAGCCCCGGCGGCCCTCGCCATCCTCTCCGGCGCGCTCGTCGGCGAGGCCGAGTGGACGAAATTGATGCCGAAGCGCAGGGGACTCAGCATCCTGCAATCACACGGACGTCACGACCCGATTCTTCCCTTCCAGGGCGCCGTGCTCTTGCGCGACTTGTGGAAGGACGCGGGCGCCAACGTCGAATTCGTCGAATTCGCCGGCGGCCACGGCATCGACGGCGACGTGCTCGAACGCCTCGTCGCCTTGATCAAAACGAAGCTCTGAGCCTCACGGCGTCGCGGGCGGCGTCGCAGGCGTCGTCGTCGTCGGCGTCTCCACCGGCTTTGGCGTCTCTGTCGAGTTCGACGTCGCCTCGGGCTCGGGGGGCGACGGCTGCGCGTCATCGGGGCCAGGAGCCGTCGGCGGGTCGCCGTGGGGGGCGGCTTCGACGATGGAGTCTTCGACGTCATCGTTGAAGACGCGGGCGGCCTTTCGGTAGAGCGGCGTCGCGAAGGGCGTCGACACCGCCGGCACGATGTACGTGTAGGCCGCGGCGACGATCACGCCGAGGGTGATGCCGGCAGAGAAGCCGCCGGTGACGGCGTAGAAGAGCTCGGCCTGCTCGTTCTCGTTGATGCCGTCAGCGACGGTGGTGGGGATGAACCAGGTGATGGCGCCGCCGACGATGCCGGCGCCGATGCCGGTGCCGATGATGACGGTCTCGCCGGTGCCGCTGTGGGCGAACTGGTCGAAGCCCACCGACGGGTCTTCCATGATCTCGGCGGCGTCGTCGCTCGACGACAGGTAGTTGAAGGCGTCGTCGCTCCACGCCGGGGCACTGACGTCGTCGACGTGAGAGACGTGGATCTCGGCAGCCACCGCCGCCGGATCAGCGCCGGGGCGGCGGAAGACGCCGCGGTCGTAGACGACCTCGTATTTGCGCACGAGCTCGCTCTGGGCGTCGTCAGAGCCGTCGTTCTCGAGGTCCATCTCGCCGGGACCGCGGCCCAGGGCGTTGAAGGCGCAGCCCGACGTGCCCACTGAAAGGGCGATCGACGACGTCAAGAGACCGAAGAGTGCAAGCGAACGCATGGATGCTCCCGAAAGTAACGTCACAGAATTCACTGCCCGCCGCCGCCGCCGCCGGTGCCGCGCTGCTGGGCCATCGTCGGACGACGGGGCATGTCGCCACCCATGCCACCCATGCCGCCGCCCATCATCTGGTCTTGCTGCTGGCGCTGCAGGTTGGGGCGCTCTTCGCCCGGCGGCGGCTTGTTGCAGCGCTTGGCGAGGTCGATCTTGTCGACGGCATTCGACAGGGCCTCTTGGTAGTCGACCTTGCCCTCCATCACGAGGCCGGCGAGGGCTTCGTTGAGCAGGATGTTGCCCTGCGCCTTGCCCGTCGTCATCGCCGTCATGATTTGGTGGGTCTTGCCCTCACGGATCAGATTGGCAACGGCATAACTGACAACCAACGTCTCAAGAGCAGCGCAGCGTCCACCGCCGATCTTCTTGCAGAGCGTCTGCGCGACCACGCCTTTCAGCGTATCAGCGAGCACCGAGCGCA
>JANNAY010001594.1:0-4640 GCA_031384945.1 Deltaproteobacteria bacterium | reverse complement strand
GGTCGGACCCGTTCAGGTACTCCATCGCCATGAAGACGATGCCGCCTTCGTCCTGGCCGAAGTCGATGATCTGAATCGAGTTGGGGTGGTTGAGGCGCGACGCGGCGCGCGCTTCACGTTGAAACCGCTGCACCAGCTGCGGGTCATCACGAAACTGGTCGTGCAGCACCTTGACGACGACGGCTTTGTCGAGCGCGAGCTGGCGGGCCTTGTAGACCTTGCCCATGCCGCCGACGCCGAGGATCTTCTCGATCTTGAACTTGCGGGCGACGATGGCGCCCAGCAGCGGGTCTTCGCCGGGCGTGACTTCGACCTTGGGCTGCTCAGCGCCGCAGTTCGGGCAGAACCGCGCGTCGTCTTTGAGCTCGTTCTGGCAGACCACGCACGCTTTCACAGCTCGACCTCGTCGCCTGCGTCCTGAACGGACGAAAGGCCCGTTCGCTTTAGCACGGCGCGGCAGACGAAGTCAGCAGCGCCGCGGCAGTGAACCACCCTTGAGCCACAGCGCCGCAACGCGGTTCCCGGCGTTGTGAGCGGCGCACGCTGGTGATGGATGCGGCTCAGGCGTCGTCGTCGCCAAGAAGCCGCGAGATCGACAGCTCGATTGCCTCGAACGGCGCTGCGCGCACCAGCTGGCCGCGCTCCGCGAACAGCAGCGGCTGGTAGGCCCCGTTCTCGAGCCCGAACACCTCGAGCGTCCCAGCGATGGGGTCGAGCAGCCAGTAGTGGCCGACGCCGTGCTCGGCGTAGCGACGGTACTTGCGGACCTTGTCGTGGCTGCGGTTTGACGGCGACAGCACTTCGCAGACCCAATCGGGCTTGATCGCGATCGGCCATTGCTTCGTGTCTGACGCTGCCAAGCGCTCGCGCCGCCAGCCGGCGACGTCGGGGCGAAAAATCTGATTCGGAGCGAAGAGGACTACAGTCTCGAGCGCGAACCGCCAGCCGCCCAGCCCGTCGTCACCCTTGGCCCGATCGAAGGGCAAGAGCGCACCAATCACGCGCGCTTGGTCAACACCGTGGGCAAACGACGGCGCAGCTTTGCGAACGAGCTCGCCGTCGACGACCTCGTGGAAGCGGTCGTCTTCAGGGATCGCCTGAAGGTCCGCGAGTGTCGCGGGGCCGAGCGGTCGAGGGGCGAACGTCGACGTCATCGCTGGAGCCTAACACCTCGCGGCGCGACCGGGCCGGGCCGAGGGATTCAGACTTTGGCGATCGCGACGCTGACGTCTACGTCGTTGACGTCGACGACCGTGTCGCCGGCGCCTTCTTCGAGGGACACGGCGAGGACGACGTCTTTGATGTTGGCGGCGCCTTTGACGATGGCCGCTTTGAGGCGGACGTCGTCGGTGGCGTAGCGAACGGTGATGCGGTCTTCGACAGCGAGGCCCTTGTCTTTGCGCAGCTGCTGCAGCTTCGAGATGACCTCGCGAATCAAACCGTCTTCGATGAGGGCCTCGGTCAACTTCGTGTCGAGCGCGACGGTGATGCCGCCGTCGGTGGCGAGCACGACGTCGCCAGCGGCGGTGCGGGTGACGAGGATGTCGTCTTTGCCGACGTTGACGCCTTCGACGACGACGCCTGTGCCGGCTTCGATGGCGGCGAATTCGTCGCGGCTCAACTTCTCGATGGCTGCCTGCACCGCCTTCATGTTCTTGCCGGCGCGCGCGCCCAACGTCTTGAAGTTCGCCTTGAAGCTCAGCGTGGCCAGCGCGGCGTCGTCTTTGATGACAACGACGTCTTTGACGTTGAGCTCTTCGGCCACGAGCTCTTTGTGCTTCAGCAGCCGCGCCCGCACAGCTTCGTCGTGAGAGACGATCGTGACGGACTGCAGCGGCTGCCGCGTCTTCAGCTTGTGCTTCTCGCGCAGGCCGCGGCCGAGGACGACGACCGCTCTGACGGCGGCCATGGCGCCTTCGACGTCGACGTCGACGCGGGCGGCGTCTTTCTGCGGGTAGTCGAGGAAGTGCACGCTGTCGGCACCGTCGCAGCCCGGGTCTTTGACGAGGCGCTGGTACATCGACTCGCTGACGAACGGCATGACCGGCGCGAGCACCGTCGCGAACGTCGTCAACACCTCGTAGAGGGTCGCGTAGGCGGCGGCCTTGTCGGCGTCGTTCTCTTTGCGCCAGAAGCGCGGCCGCGAGCGGCGGATGTACCAGTTGGTGAGGTCATCAATGAATCCCAGCATCGGCGGGATGACCTTGTAGAGATAATAACCCTCCATCTGGGTGTTGATTTCTCCAATCAACGACTGCAGGGCGCTCATGATCCAGCGGTCGAGCTCGGGGCGGTCTTTCAGCGCCGGCGCCTTTGGCAGGTCGGTCTTCGGGCTCCATCCGTCGACGTTGGCGTAGGTGATGAAGAAGCTCATGGCGTTCTGCAGCGGCAACAGCACCGTGCGCACGATGTCTTTGACGCCGTCGTCTTCGAAGCGCAGCGGCTCACCGCGCACGACGGGCGAGTTGATCAAATAGGCGCGCAGGGCGTCGGCACCAAAGGTATCGATGATGTTCTCGGGCGCAGTGTAGTTGCGCTTGTTCTTCGACATCTTCTCGGTGACGACGCGCAGGTCGGCGCCGTCTCTGCTGTCGGTGGCTTTGCCTTTGTCTTCGACGACGAATTCGTAGGGCACCGACTCTTGGCCTTTGTAGAAGCCGCGGGTCAGCACCATGCCGTTGACGATGACGTTCTTGAACGGCGCCTTGCCGAACAGCGCCGTGCCCAAAACGACGAGCGTGTAAAACCAGCCGCGGGTCTGATCGAGCCCCTCGGCGATGAACTCAGCCGGAAAAGCGCCCTCGAAGTGGGCCTTGTTCTCGAAGGGGTAGTGCAGCTGCGCATAGGGCATGGCGCCGCTCTCGAACCAGCAGTCGAAGACGTCGCCCGCCATCTTGTAGGTCTTGCCGTTCTTCTGAAACGTCAGGTGACCAATCTTGTGCGGATGAAGGTCATTCACCTTCTCGCCGGTCAGCTGCTCGAGCTCGGCCACCGAGCCGACGCAGTGCACGTGACCGTCGTCAGACGTCCACAACGGGATGGGGGTGCCCCAGTAGCGCGAGCGCGAGATCGACCAGTCTCTCGCCTCTTTCAGCCAGTTCTTGAAGCGCGACTCGCCCACGAAATCAGGCACCCAGTGAACGGCGTCGTTCGCCAAGACCATCTGGTCTTTGATCTTCTCGACGTTGACGTACCACGACGGAGTGGTCTTGTAGATGAGCGGGGTGCCCGATCGCCAGCAATAGGGATATTGGTGCTTGATCGTGACGTGCTTGAAGATCGAGCCTTTGGCCTTCAAATCTTTGATGATGTCTTTGTCGGCTTCTTTGACGTTTTTGCCGACGTGGTCTTTGACGTCGGCGGTGAAGTTGCCGTCGGCGTCGACGGGCTCGACCACGTCGATGCCGGCTTTTTTGCAGACGTTGTAGTCGTCTTCGCCAAAGGCGGGGGCCATGTGCACGAGGCCCGTGCCGTCGGTGGTCGTGACATGGCTGGACGTCAAGACCCGGAACGCCCCCTTCGCTTTTCTATCGGCGAAGTAGTCGAACAAGGGTGCATAAGAAAGGCCGGCGAGCTCGCTGCGTTTCTTCTCTTCGAGCACCGCACCCTTCTCGCCGAGGGTCTGCTTCAGCAGGGCCTTGGCGACCCAGTAGCGGTTCCCATCCTCATGCTCGACGTGCACGTAGTCGACGTCGGGGCCCACGGCGACGGCGAGGTTCGACGGCAGCGTCCACGGCGTCGTCGTCCAGATCAACAGGTGGTCGTTGGTGGTGCCGTCGAGCAGCAGCTTCACCGTCAACGCCGGGTCGTCGACGTCTCGGTAGTCGAGGCCGGCCTCGAAGTTCGACAGCGGCGTCGACAGCCGCCACGAATACGGCATCACGCGGTGGCCCTGGTAGACGAGCCCCTTCTCCCAAAGCTGGGCGAAGACCCACCACACCGACTCCATGAACGAGACGTCCATGGTCTTGTAGTCGTTGTCGAAGTCGACCCAGCGGCCGACGCGCGTGATGGTTTTGCGCCACTCGTCGACGTAGCGCAGCACGCCGCTGCGGCACTCTTCGTTGAACTTCGCCAAGCCAAAGGCGCGGATGTCGCCGGGGCCCTTGAGCCCGAGCTTCTTCTCGACGTCCATCTCGATGGGCAGCCCGTGCGTGTCCCAGCCGAAGCGGCGCTCGACGCGGTGGCCGCGCATCGTCCAATAGCGCGGCACGATGTCTTTCAACGTCGACGCCACGAGGTGGCCGTAGTGCGGCAGGCCGGTCGCGAACGGCGGGCCGTCGTAGAAGATGTAGCTCTTCTCTTTCGGCCGGGCCTCGACGCTGCGCTCGAACGTCTTGCCCTGCTGCCAGAAGGCAAGAATGCGCTCTTCTTCTTTGGCGAACGAGGCGTCGGCGTCGACGGGGGCAAACACGGTCTTGGCGGTCATGGCCCGTTGGCTATCGGCACGTCGTCAAGGGAGCAAGCCCGCCGCCCACCGGTTCAGCCGCGCGATTCAGGCCATACTTTTGAAATGGTGTAGTGCACCGGACAAAAGCCAGTGAACGAGCTCTGCACCATGATGAGCCCGGTCAGGCCGGCGAGCCAGCCGAAGCGGGGGTCGACGAAGACGGCGAGGGCGACGCTGCCGGCGACGAGGG
>JANNAY010001566.1:0-2977 GCA_031384945.1 Deltaproteobacteria bacterium | reverse complement strand
CGAGGCCGCCGCGTCCGCCGTCGGCGCCGCTGCCGCCGAAGCCTTCACCGTCGATGGCGCCGCCGGCACCCTTCTCGCCGAAGAGCCCCGCCATCTTGCTCGCGGCCACCTGCTCGTCGGTCGGCGGCGACAAAGGCGGCGACAAAGGCGGCGACAAAGGTGGCGTCGTCGCTGTCGGCGGCTCGGTCGGCTTCATCGTCTCTGGCGCCGCCTGCGGCTCAGGCGTCGACTCAGCGGCGCAGCCCGCGACACCAAGAACGAAGACCGCGACAACGCATAAACGAATCAACATCAAAGACCTCACTCAGCGCGCCTCAGAGAGCACGATCGCAAATCGCAGACGGTGACGATGTTCGGGTGCGCCAGCGACGACGACGCCCACGCCTCGCGCTGAAAGCGGTGAGCGCGGCGGCGATGACCTTGCGTCGCTCTGTAGACGGCGCCCATGCCACCAGCGCCGAGCTGCGCGACGACGCGGTCGCGGCCGGCGAGCGGCGTGCCGGCGGCGAGGCCGTCGTTCGGCTGAGCAGCTGCTCCATCTGTCGACGACACATGCGCCTCGGTTGACATTGATCAGGGGATTGCCGGAGCCTCGCCCGCCCCTTCAGGCAAAGACAACCACTGTCGTCGTCCCGTCCAGACACATCGTCTGCCGGCGACGACGACGAAGTCCCGGGAGACGACCACATGGCAGCCGCAGAACAAGCGAAGATTCAGGCCGAAAAAGCCAAGCAAGGCATCGAGCAGAAAGCGATCAACACGATCCGCACGCTCTCGATGGATGCCGTGCAGGCCGCCAACTCCGGTCACCCCGGCACGGCCATGGCCCTCGCCCCCGTCGTCTACACGCTGTGGAACGAAGTGCTCGCCTTCGACCCGGACGACCCGATTTGGCCGAACCGCGACCGCTTCGTGCTCTCCGTCGGCCATGCGTCGATGTTGCTCTACTCGATCCTGCACCTGACCGGCGTCAAGGCCGTCAACGGCAAGTACGAGCGCCTCGGCGAGCTCTCGGTGCCGCTCGACGACATCAAGCGCTTTCGCCAGCTCGACTCGCGCTGCCCCGGTCACCCCGAGTACCGCTGGACATCGGGCGTCGAGACCACCACCGGCCCGCTCGGTCAGGGCGTGGCGACGTCGGTGGGCTTCGCCATCGCCGCCAAGTGGCAAGCCGCGCACTTCAATCGCCCCGGCTTCGAGATGTTCAATTATGACACCTACGCCATCTGCGGCGACGGCTGCATGATGGAAGGTATTTCGCACGAGGCCGCGTCACTCGCAGCACACTTGAAGCTCGACAACCTCTGCTGGATCTACGACAACAACAAGATCACCATCGAAGGCCACACAGAGTGGGCGTTCTCTGAAGACGTCGCCACCCGCTTCGTCGGCTACGGCTGGAACGTCGTGCGCGTCGGCGACGCCAACGACCTGCAGATGATGCGTCGCGCCCTGTCGACCTTCAAGAAGACCAAAGACCGCCCGACGCTGATCATCGTCGACAGCCACATCGCCTTTGGCGCGCCGAACAAGCAAGACACGCACGCCGCCCACGGCGAGCCCCTCGGCGAAGAAGAGATCAAGCTCACCAAGCGCAACTACGGCTGGCCCGAAGACGAGAAGTTCCTCGTCCCCGACGACGTCGTCGCCCACTACCAGGCCGGCATCGGCGAGCGCGGCGGCAAGGCCCGTCGCGAGTGGTTCGACCTCTTCGCCAAGTACAAGAAAGACAACGCCGAGCTGGCCGACCACCTCGAGCGCATGCAGCGCCGCGCCCTGCCCGAGGGCTGGGACAAAGACATGCCGACCTTCGCCCCCGACGCCAAAGGCGTCGCCGGCCGCGACGCCAGCGCCAAGGTGTTGAACCAGATGGCGAAGAACGTCCCCTGGCTCATGGGTGGATCGGCCGACCTCGCGCCGTCGACGAAGACGCGCTTGACCTTCGAAGGCGCCGGCGACTTCATCTCGCCCGAGAGCCACATGGGCAACTACGGTGGACGCAACTACCACTTCGGCATTCGCGAGCACGCCATGCACGCGATCGTCAACGGACTTGCCCTTTCCAAGATCAAGCCGTATGGCTCGCAGTTCCTGATTTTCAGTGACTATGCGCGCACGGCCATCCGCCTTTCGGCCATCATGGAAGTGCCGGCCATCCACATCTTCACGCACGACTCGATCGGCGTTGGTGAAGATGGTCCGACCCACCAGCCCATCGAGCAGCTCGGCTCGCTCAGAGCGATCCCGGGTCTGGTGACGCTGCGTCCCGCCGACGCCAACGAGGTCGTCGAGTGTTGGAAGTTCATCATGCAGAGCCGGCACGAGCCGGTCGCGCTGGTGCTCACGCGCCAGCCGTTGCCCACCGTCGACCGCACCAAGTACGGCTCCGCCGAAGGCGTCAAGAAGGGCGGCTACGTGCTCGCTGACGCTCCGGATGCGAAGCCGCAGGTGCTGCTCATCGCGACCGGCTCAGAGGTCTACCTCTGCGTCGCCGCCCACGAAGAGCTCACCAAGCAGGGCATCAAGAGCCGCGTGGTCTCGATCCCGTCGTGGGAGCTCTTCGAGCACCAGTCCGACGAGTACAAAGAGAGCGTGTTGCCGAAGGGCATCAAAGCCCGCGTGTGCGTCGAGCAAGCCTCGAGCTTCGGCTGGGAACGTTACGCCGGCGACGGCGGCGCGATCATCGCCATGAAGTCGTTCGGTGCCTCGGCCCCGCTCAAAGAGCTGCAGAAGAAGTTCGGCTTCACGACCGAGAACGTCGTCGAGAAGGCCAAAGAGCAGGCGAAGCGCAACAGCTGATCGCAGCTGTTTTGTCGAGAACGAGGCGCCGCGAGGCGCCTTTTTCTTTTCCTGCTGTGTGCAGGCAGCACGACGACGATCACAGTGCGAGACTGATCGCGTTGCACACACGGTCGTCGGTGGCACACCACGCGCACTGAGGTCGCTCATGTTCTTGCCGCGCCACCTGCTCGCTGTC
>JANNAY010001542.1:0-4757 GCA_031384945.1 Deltaproteobacteria bacterium | reverse complement strand
CAGCATCTACGTCGACGATCCGGGCCGCGCGGGGTTCATCGAACCGGTGCTGCTCAAGCGCATCATCTGGCTCGGTCTCCCCGTCATCATCGGCATGCTGACGCAGACGTTGATCAACCAGGTCGACGGTATGTTCATCGGCCGCCTGCCCGAAGATGAGGCTGTGCCTGGCCACGCTGCGATGGGTCCTGCGCTGATCTTGCTCTGGGCCTTTGGGGGCTTCCTCTCAGCGATCTCCGTCGGCACGCAGGCGCTGACCGGCCGCCGCTACGGCGAGGGCGATCCGCTCGGCGCGGGCAAGGTGCTGGCGAACAGCGCGCTCATCGCCACGGTCACGTCAGTGGCGGCGGCGATCCTCGCCATCGCGCTGGTGCCCGTGCTCTTTCCGCTGATGCACGACGATCCACATGTGCAGAAGCTCGGCATCGGCTTCTGTCGCATCCGCTTTCTCGGCATCGTGCCGATGGTGCTGACGGCGTCGTTAAAGTCTTTTTACGACGGCATCGGCCGCACCCATGTTCACATGATCGTCGCGATCGTAATGAACATCATGAATCTTTTTCTGTGCTGGTTGCTGGTCTTCGGCAAGCTCGGCATGCCCGCTCTCGGCGTCAACGGCGCTGCGTGGGCCGCCGTCTTGTCGGGTGGCGTCGGCATGCTGCTGATGATCCTCTACACACTGAGAAGCGCCGATCGTCAACGCTTTCATGTCTACTCGCCGAAGAACCTCGACCGCGGCGTCGCGAAGAGCATCGCCACCCTCAGCGTCTTCTCAGGCTTCGCCACTGTCGTCGTGATGACGGGCTTCGCGCTGTTTCTGCGCATCCCCGCGTATCTCGATAGCCGCCAAAACGCGCCCGGCACCAACGCCGCCGCCGCCTGGGACGTCATCACGATCATGATGGTGGTCTTCATGACCTGCATCGCCTTCGGTACGTCGACGGCGACGTTGGTGGCGCAGTCGCTGGGCGCGAAGAAGCCCGACCTCGCCTCGCGCTACGGCTGGCAGAGCGTGCTGCTGATGGTGGCCTTCATGAGCGTCATCGGCGCCCTCGTCTTCGTCTTTCCCGAAGACCTGATGCGTTGGTTGCTGCCGAAAGAAGAGGGCAAGGTCGAGCTGCTCAAAGACGCCGCGGTCTCGATCGCGATTCCGTCGCTGCGCTTCTGCGGGTTTCTCGCGCCCATCGCCGCGGCAGCGCTCGTGCTCACCCAGGCCCTCTACGGCGCCGGTGAGTCCCGCTTCGTCGCCGCCGCTGAGCTGACGCTGCACTTCTTCTGCCTCGTGCCCCTGGCCTTCATCTTCGCCGTGGTGCTCGACCTCGGCCTGATCGGCTGCTGGTACGCCACCGCCATCTACGGCGTGTTGCTGCTGGTGGCGACGGCCTGGCGCTTTCGCAGCGGCAGTTGGAAGCGCACGGTTCTCTAAATCGCGCCGTTGTGGCGCAACTCGGTGAGCTCTTCTTCGGCCATTGAGAACCGCAGCGACGGCTTCGACGACGACAGCGACGCCAACGTCTGCTGCGCCTTCGCGGCGAATTCGTCGCGGCCGCCGGCGGTGGCGACGTCGATGGTGCGCTGCAGCAGCGACTTCACATCACCCGTGCCCGCCATCGCGGCCGCCGCCGCCGCGTAGTTGAGCACCCACAGCGCGTCGTCGATGGGCGCGTCTTTGTGTTGGTCGAGGATGCGCACGCCATGGGCCCCGATCTGCGCGACGCCGGTGGCCAGCTGCGACGCCGACGTGCCCATCAACCGCGCCATGCAGCGCCACAGCGGACCGAGCATCCTCGGGTTGTCTTTGCCGTAGGCCGCCGACAACTGCGCCGTCGCCTGCTGCATCGCCGTCACGCAGCCCTGGATGTCGCCCTCGCGCAGCTTGGCCAAGGAGTCGACCTCCCAGCAGGCGGCGACGAGGTCGTCGAGGGGCATCGTCGACGGCAACCCCAGCGCCGCTGCTGCCTTGGGCGCGAGGTGCTGCTGCCGCTCGCGCTTGACCATCGTCAGCCCCTGCGCCGTCGACGTGCGACCGCGCTCGCTCAGCTGCGCTTGGTTCGTCGCGGTGCCGAGCTGCAGCAAGACGTCGCCGATGCTGAAGAGGGCGACGCCGGATTTGTCGAGGTCGTTGCCGGCTGCTTTGAGCGCCTCTTTGAGGTGCTTCAAGATCGTCTGCGGATCGTCTGAGGCCATCGCCCGCGCGTACAGCTTGTCGAACGACGGGCGGAAGAACGAAAAAACCACGTCAGACCTCGCGGCTTCAAAGTCAACTGATTCGTCGAGGGCTACTTGACTTTCTGCAGCTCATCGAAGCCGGGCAGCGTCGAGAGGTCGGGCACGACCACGATTTCGATGCGGCGGTTCTGCGCCTTTTGCTCGGGCGAGTCATTGGCGACCGCCGGCTTCGAATCACCGAACGACGCCGCCGATACGCGGTCACCCGGCATGCCGGCGTCGACCATCGTCTTCAGCACGGTGAGCGCACGCGAGGCCGCGAGCTCCCAGTTCGACGGAAACTGCGCGGTCTTGATCGGGACGTTGTCGGTGTGGCCTTCAACCTGGAATTTACGGTCAGGAATGGACGCGAGCACCGCAGCGACTTCTTCGACGCTGGCTTTGCCATCTTTTGACAGCGCGGCAGAGCCGGAAGCAAACAAGATGTCGGACGCGAGGGCGACCACCATGCGGCCGTCGACGATCTTCACCTTGAGCTTGCCGGCGTCGATCAGCGACTGAAACCGCGAGAGCAGGTTCTTGTACTCGGCGATGCGCTTGTCGGACTCGGCCTTGCGCTTGGCCAGCTCGTCGAGCGCGGCCTTCATGTTGTCGACGCTGTCTTTGAGGCCGGCTTTGTCTTTCAACGTCGACGCCAAGTCCGCAGCCGTCGTCTTCAGCTCGGCCTCTTTCGTCGCCAACGTCGACGACAGCGTCGCCTTCTGCGTCTCCAACTCCGCGTTCTTCTTCTGCTCTGACGTCAGCGCCGTCTGCAGCGTCTGGTTCTTCTTCTCGGTGTCTTCGCGTTTTTTCGTCTCTGCTGTGGCGACGAGACCGGCCGTGACCAAACCCTTTTTGGTCTGCTCGTGTTGGATGACGAGGTCATCGTAGGTGCCCGAGGTGACACAGCCAGCGATCGAGCCAGCGACGACGAGCAGTGCAGCAGCGCGCATGAAAGACCTCCCGAAGAGGCTCTGCGACTACCGCAGTGACCGAACACAGTCGACAACGTCGATCGCCGACCGCTAGATGCAGAGCGTGATGAACACCGAGCCGAAATCCGACGACGAGACCAACGCCATTGACCAAGACGAGGTCGACGACGCTGTCAGAGACGCCCTCAAAGACACGGTCAAGCTGTCGGCCGACGACATCGAAGCCGCCATGAAAGAACGCGAAGCCGCCGACGCCGCCAAACGAGACGGCGAAGAGCAGAAGTAGGGCTGCTTCTCTCGCTACTTCTTCTTGTCTGGCTTCTCGGGCTCGAGCAGCACGTCGAGGGCCGAGGCCACGTCGAAGCGGGCGGTTTGCAAGAACGCGCGCAGCGCCTTGTCGACGAGGTCGGCCAGGTTCTTCATGCGACGCAGGCGCGCCATCACGTTCGGATCGACGCCCTCTTTTTTCGCCATGTCGAGGGCGTGCTCGAGGTCTTCTTTCACCGAGCGCACGAGGGCCGCTTCACGCTCGCTGATGACGTGGCCGACCATCTTCATCAGCTCGGTCTCGGCGGCGTAGCGCCAGACGTCGTCTTTGGGAGCGCGCACGCGGCGCACCACATTCCATTGTTCGAGCTCGCGCACGAGCATCGACACGCCGCCCTTCGACAGGCCCAGCGCGAGCTGAATCTCGACGGCGCTCATCGCCGTGTTGCGCAGGTAGAGCAGCGCCCAGACGCGCCCCTGGTTGCGCTTGAACTTCCAAAAGTCGATCACGCTGCCGACAGCGTCTACGACGAGAGACTCCCACGGCGACAGGGTGCCGACGCCCTTGCCGTCGTCGTCGCCTTCTTCTTTGTCGGGGCGGCCGTATCCCTTCAACGCGAAGCCTCTAGGCGGCCTCGTCGACGAGGGCGCGGGTCCAGGAGATCAAACCAGTCAACGGGCCGGCGTCTTTGCCGAGCACGGTGACAGCATCTTGCACGGCGCCGCGCGCGACGTCGATCGAGGGCTTGCGTGCGCGCGCCAGCAAACGATCGCAGACGGCGGCGACATCGGTGGCGGTGTCGACGGCGCGGGCGAGCTCGCGGTCGGCGGCGCGGGCCAGCAAAATCGGCAGCGACGGGTTCTTTTCGCGCACGTCTTGGCCGCGCGGCTTGGTCTTGTCTTTGCCCGAGAGGTCGTTGAGGTCGTCGACGATCTGAAAGGCGACGCCGATCGAGCGAAACGCCGTCGACAGCCGCTCGGCGCGATCTTCGTCTTCGACCAAACGACACGGCAGCTTGCCGCACAGCGCGAACAGCGCGCCGGTCTTGCCCTCAGCCATGGCGCGCCAGCGCGAGAGCGGCACGTCGAGGCCGCCGCGGTCTTCGATCTCGACGAGGGCAGCGCGGGTCATCTCTTCGACCACCTCGACGGCGTCGTCGAGCAGCGCGTTGCCGTAGGGCATCAGCACCTGCATCGCGCGCGAGAGCACGAGATCGCCAGCCAGCACCGCAAAGGCGTTGCCGCGGGTGGCGTTGGCGGTCGGCCGACCACGGCGCAGACCGGACTCATCGACGACATCGTCATGCAAGAGCGACGCGCCGTGGATGAGCTCAACGGCGGCGGCGA
>JANNAY010001524.1:0-2559 GCA_031384945.1 Deltaproteobacteria bacterium | reverse complement strand
CACGTCGCCGGTGTCGCCTTCGGTGAGCTTGTAGGGCAGCACCTGTCGCGCTTGCTGCACGGCGGGGTGGCTCCACTTGCGTCCGATGAGGCGCTTGGCGGCGTAGACGGTGTTGTGCGCGTTGGTGATCGCCTGGCGTTTGGCGATGTGGCCGACGAGGCGGCGCCCGCTCTCAGCGATGGCGACCATGGACGGCGTCGTTTTGTAACCGCCCTTGTTGGCGATGACTTTGGGCACGCCGCCCTCGACCGTGGCGACACAGCTGTTCGTTGTGCCCAGGTCGATTCCGATCACCCGCTCGGTCATGACGTCCTTCTTCGCACCCGTTGTGCCCCGACCTGTGCCCCGACCTGTGCCCCAACTTGTGCCCAGTCTCGTGCCAGCTTTGTCCGGAATCCGCCGTCTTTCCAAGCGGAACCGCTGTACTGCCCCGTGTGGGGCGTCGACACCCCAATCTCGCCGCCGGACGCGGCGAGACACTTGCTCTACGTCAGTGTCGGAAGTGGCGCTCACCCAGTGTGACCATGGCCATGCCGGCTGCGTCGGCGGCGGCGATGACCTCGGCGTCGCGTTTCGAGCCGCCGGGTTGGGCGACGGCGGTGACGCCGGCATCGGCGAGCACCTGCAGGCCGTCGGCGAAGGGGAAGAAGGCGTCGGAGCCGCAGACGGAGCCGTTGAGCTCGTGCTTGTGCTCTCTGGCCTTCGACACGGCGATGCGGGCGCTGTCGACGCGCGACGTTTGTCCGCCCCCCGCTGCGATCAGGATGGCGTCGTCGCCGACGACCCGGGCCAGCGTGATCGCGTTGGACTTCACCGGCGCGCACAGGCGCCAGGCGACGTCGAGGGTGCGCCACTCTTCGTCGCTGGGTGCGCGCTTGGTGACCACGGTGCCCTCGCGGACGTTCTTGGGGATGCCGTCGTGCTGTTGCACCAACAACCCACCGGGGATGCTGCGGATGGCGTGACGCGGCAGCGGCGCCGTCGTCAGGTCTTTCACCTCGAGCAGGCGCAGCTGGGTCTTCTTCGCGAGCACGGCGCGGGCGCCTTCGTCGAAGCCTTCGGCGACGACGACCTCGAGGAAGACGTCGGCCATCGCTGTAGCGGCGGCTTCGTCGACGACGCCGCCGAAGCAGACGATGCCGCCGAACGCGGAGACGGGGTCGCCCTTCAAAGCCTGCGCCCACGCCTTTGCCGGCGACGACGACAGCGCCGCGCCACACGGCGTGTTGTGCTTGATGACCACCGCGCCGGTTTTCGTCTTGTCAGCGCCGTCGATGAGACAGCGCAGCGCGTAGACGGCGGCGTCGGCGTCGAGAAGGTTGTTGTAGCTGAGCTCTTTGCCCTGCAGCGGTGCGACGCTGGCGATGTCGAGCTCGCGCCGCAACGACGGCACGGAGTAGACGGCGCCGAGCTGGTGCGGGTTCTCGCCGTAGCGCAGCGTCGACGTGCGCGTCGCCATGATGGGCAAGACCTCGCCGAGGCCAGCGGCGGCTGCCGGGTCTCGGCGGTCGTCAGGCAACTCGATCTCGTGCTTGAGCGCGAGGCGGGCGGCGATGGCGGCGTCGTAGGCGGCCGTGCGGGCAAAGACCTTGAGCGCGAGGCGACGGCGCAGGGCGTGGGCGGTGCCGCCGCCGACGTCGAGGGCGACGGCGATGTCTTCGTAGTCAGCGACGTCGCAGACGACGGCGACGGAGTCGTGGTTCTTCGCCGCCGAACGCAGCATCGCTGGGCCACCGATGTCGATGTTCTCGATCAGCTCTTCCCACGACGCGTCGGTCCTGCCGGCGATCTTTTCGAAGGGGTAGAGGTTGACGATGACGAGGTCGATCGGCTCGATGCCGTGGGCCTTCATCTGCTCGCGGTGGGTCGGAAAATCACGGCGCCCAAGCAGCCCGCCGTGAATCTTCGGGTGCAACGTCTTGACGCGTCCGTCGAGCATCTCAGGAAAGCCGGTGTGGTCGGCGACCTCTTTGACGACGACGCCGGCCTCGCGCAGCGCCTTTGCCGTGCCCCCGGTCGAGAGCACCTCGACGTTGGCGCGCGCGAGCGCTTTGCCGAGCTTTTCGAGGCCGGTCTTGTCGGAGACGCTGATGAGAGCGCGGCGGATGGGGATGACGTCGAGCATGTTCTCAACCTTTCACGGAGCCAGCGGTGAGGCCGCCGACGAGGTGCTTCTGTAGCGCGAAGAAGAGGGCCATGACCGGCAGCGAGACGAGAATCGCGCCGGCGGCGAAGTGGCCCCACGCCGTCGATTTGGCGCCGACGTAGCCCTGCAGCACCACTGGCAGCGTGTAGCTGGTCTCGCTGTTCATCAGCTTGGCCGCAAGAATGAACTCGTTCCATGCAGTCATGAACGAGAAGAGCGCGGTGATGGCGATGGCCGGGCGCGCGAGCGGCAGGATGATCTGAAAAAAGATGCGCAGCGTCGAGGCGCCGTCCATGCGCGCGGCCTCCTCGAGCTCGATGGGGATGGTGTCGAAGTAGCCCTTGAGCAGCCAGGTGGAGAACGGGATGGCCGTGGTGGCGTACACAAGGACGAGGCCGAGCTGGGTGTCGAGG
>JANNAY010001438.1:0-6139 GCA_031384945.1 Deltaproteobacteria bacterium | reverse complement strand
GATGCGCGTGCCGTCGAAGGCGTGCTGTCAGGCACCCTCTCGTGGATCTTCAACACCTGGCAGCGCGGCGAGTCGTTCTCATCGAAGGTCAGAGAAGCAAAGGCGCGCGGCTACACCGAGCCCGATCCGCGAGAAGACCTGTCGGGCCTCGACTTCGCGCGCAAGCTCGTCGTGCTGGCGCGCGAGATGGGCAAAGACGTCTCGCTCGACGACGTCGACGTCGAAGACCTCGCCCCCGGCCTCTCGTTTGGGCTCACGCTCGACGCGCTGCTCGCGGGTATGAGCGACGTCGACGCGGCGCTGGCGAACAAGCAGCAGGCGGCCCACGACGCCGGCCACGTGCTGCGCATGGTCGGCGCCGTTCCTGAAAGTGGGCGCCTGAAGGTGTCGCTGCAGGCGCTGCCGTCGACGCATCCGTTCGCGCGCCTTGACGGCACCGACAACATGCTGTGCTTCCGGACGCGGCGGTATGCGCAGCGTCCGCTCGTCGTGCAGGGACCGGGCGCCGGCGCCGAGGTCACCGCCGGCGGCGTCTTCGGCGACCTCTTGCGCATCGCCGCGCGCCTCGGCGGTGATGTCTAGACCCGACCGCCAGCAAAAGACCGTCGGCGAAGTCGCCCTCGACGTCATCGAAGTCGTCGGGGCCGCCGTCGCCTGCGCAGTCATCGTCGCGGCGCCGGTCTGGCTCTCGATGCTCGCTGGCTTCCTCTTCGGCACCAACGCCGCCTTTGTCGTGTTCGCGGTCGTCACTGTCGCCGTCGCGTTCGCCGCGCGTCCGCTCGATGAGCAGCCGCAGCTCGACGCCTACCAGCGCTGGGGCCAGCGCATGGGGCGCCTGCTCCGCGCGCCGATCACCTGGGCCGAAGCGCGGCGGGCGCGGCGGACGTCGCGGGCGCTGTCGTCGTCAACGTCGTCGTCGTCGGCAGCGGCGCCGTCGTTGCCGCCATCGAAGCACAACCCGGGTTGAGCATCAGTGCTTCTTCATTGGCGCGTGCTGGCGGCACTTGCCATGCGCGCGCGGACCGTCGCTCATGCGCGTGACGAAGACGCCTTGGTAGTGGGCGACGACATGGGCTGCGAGGACCTCGTCGACGACGGCGCCGGCGTAGTGGTCGCCGACGACGAAGTGGCCGCCGCCGACGTAGAGCCCGGTGTGCCAGACCCAGTGTGGCGTTCCATTGAGCACCGCGATCGAGGGCTCGGCGGGGTTCTCGACGTCGTCGAGAAACCAGATCACGTCGCCGGGTTGCAAGAGCGCGAGGTTCTTCTCGACGTTGGCCGCGGCGATGGGCGCGAGTCCGGCGACGGGCAGCCCGAGCTCGCCCTGCACCGACGTCGTCGGCAGCACCGACCACGACTTCCACCCGCAGCGGGCGATGGGTTGCAGCGCGTAGAAGACGAGGCCCTGGCAGTCGAGCCCGCGGCCCTGCTGCAGGCGGCCGCCGAGGTCGTAGGGCACGCCTTTGACGTCGTGGGCGGCGGTGACGACGGCGGCCTGCTGCTCGGGCGTGAGCGTCACGAGCGCGACCATGACGACGGCGACGAGCATGGCGCAGACGATAGCGAATTCAGGGCGCGATCAGATTGCCCCAGCGGGGGTCGGCGTGCAGCGCGTCGAGGTCGTGGTCAGAGGCAAATGCGGCCCGCCGCGCGGGATCGCCCAACGCCGATCTCTGTAGATACTGAAAAGCCTCATCAGGACGCTTCGTCAGCGCAAACGCACAACCCAGGTTGTAGAGCGCGTCGCCGTACTTTGGGTCGAGACGCAGCGCATGCTGGTTGGCTTCGATCGCCTCTGTGTATTGTTGACGCAGGTATTCAGCGACGCCCAACAGCACCCAGGCGCGGGGATCGTCAGGCGCGACGGCCACAGCTTCTTGCGCCGTCGCCAGCACGTAGATGGTCTTGCTGGCGCGCAGCTCTTCAGCGCCGCGCGTGAGCAGCGCCGTCAACCGCGCCTCTTGCTGCGGCGTCGTCGTCGGCGCTCGTGTCGGCGCCGCCTCCCGCTCCGACGGCGTCGTCGTCGTCGTCTTCGGCGTCGTTGTCGGCGTTGTCGTCGTCGAACGCGGCGCCGCGGTCGGCTCTTGTTGCAAGACGAAGAGCGCGGCGGCCACCAGCAGCAGCACCAACAGTCCGGCGCCGACGAAGAGGCGCATTCAGATGTCGAATTCGTCGTGTTGGCCAAAGGCGTCGCGGCTGACGACGACGATGCCGGAGTCGGAGACGACGAAGCGCTGGCGGTCGCGCTCGAGGTCTTCGCCGATGCGCTCGCCAGGCGGGATCTTCACGCCCTTGTCGACGATGCACTTGTGCAAGCGGGCGCCGCGGCCGACGTCGACGCCGGGGAACAAGACGCTGTCGGTGACGAACGAGTACGAGTTCACGCGCACGTTGGGCGAGAGGATCGACCGCTCGATGCGTCCACCAGAGACGATGCTGCCGTCGCCGACGATGCTGTCGAGGGCCATGCCGACGCGGCCGCCGCCGAAGTCGGAGAAGACGAATTTGGCGGGGCCGTAGGGGGCCGCCGTGCCGCGGATGGGCCACTCGGGGTTGTAGAGGTTCAGCTGCGGCGAGACCGAGACGAGGTCCATCGAGGCGGCGAAGTAGCTGTCGATGGTGCCGACGTCGCGCCAATAACCGCGCACGTTGTCGGCCTCGCCACGGCACGAGTGCGAGGCGAAGTCGTAGGCCATCACCTTCATGCGGCCAGGCGCCGTGTTGAGGATGTCTTTGCCGAAGTCGTGGCTCGTCTGCTCGGCCTCGGCGTCGCGCTTCAATTCATCGACAAGAACGCTGCGTTTAAAGATGTAGTTGCCCATCGAGACCAGCGTCATGTCTTCGCGGCCGGGGATGCCGGGCGGATCTTTCGGCTTCTCGACAAAGGCGATAATTCTGTTGTTCTCGTCGACGTGGACGCAGCCAAAGGCCGAGGCCTCGGCCCGCGGCACGGGCAGGGTGGCGATGGTGACGTCGGCGTCGGTCTCGATGTGTTTGTTCATCATGACGCTGACATCCATTTTGTAGATGTGGTCAGCGCCCCAGATGAGAACGTCGTCGGGCTTCACTTCGCGAAGCAAGTCGATGTTTTGGTAGATCGCGTCGGCGGTGCCGCGAAACCACGTTGGTCCACGGTTCATCGCGGCGGGCGCGCACTCGATGTACTGGTCGAGCAATCCCGAGGCGAGCGGCCACGACCGTGTCAGGTGCCGCACCAGCGATGTGCCGCGGTACTGCGTGATGACCTTGATTTGGTGAAAGCCCGAGTTGACGAGGTTCGACAAGGCAAAGTCGATCAAACGGTAGCCGCCGCCGAAGTAGACGGCCGGCTTCGACCGCTCTTTCGTCAAGGGCCACAACCGTTTGCCTTCGCCGCCGGCGAGCACCATCGCGAGTGTCTTGCGCATGGAAGCGAGTCCTCCGCCCGACGAGCATTAGCCACGCACCCGGTCGGCCGCAAAGAAACGACTCGCTAATCGTCTTCGATGAAGAGGACTTCTTCTTCGGCGGCCGTGGGAATGCGCGCCAGATCTTTGAGCATGTCGACGTCGAGGTTCGCGGCGGTCTGCCCCGACTTCTTCTTCGGCGACGACACCTGCGACAGCTGCGACGGCAGCTGGTGACCGCCGGGGGCGGTGTCTTCATCGTTGCTGGCGAAGCGCTGGCCGGCGGGCACGACCGGCACAGCAGCGGCGCCGCCGGCCGGGGTCGCCTCGTTCTCGAAGTCGAAGTCGTCGATCGAGGGCTTCTGCATCGACGGCGGCGGCCCGGCCGCGGCGCGCGTCTGCCGGGTGACGGCTTCGGGAGCGCGGGCGGGGATGTCGACGGCGACAGTGGCGACGTTTTCGAAGTCGTCGTCGAAGTCGGTGCTGCCGGGGCCTTCGCTGGATCGGGTGGGGCGGCCTTCGTCGGAGGCGCCGGTCTTGGCGCCGGTGACGAGGTGCATCGTCGTCAGCTGGTCGCGCAGCGAGGCGATCTCGCGGACCAGCTCTTGGACCTTCTTGCGCTCTTCGCTCAGCTCGCGCGACGCGCTCTTGCGCTTCTCATCGAGGGCAGCGGTGGCCTCGCGGGCCTCTGCTTGCGCCGCCTCGACCAGGCCACGCACGCGGTTGAGCTCGTCGGTGAGCTGCTGCTGCTGGGCGGTCACGGCGATGCCCCACTGGGCGAGCAGCAGGGTCTCGAGCTTGTCGATGAACATGGTCTCGTCGGGCGGCGTGGGCACAAATGCCTCGATGCCGCGGGCGAGGGCCGAGATGATCATGCCGGACTTGATGGGGTCTTCCATCAACAGCGTGGCGCCGACGATGCCATCGGTCTTGCCGGTGCGGGCGAGGTCGACGCCCATCATGTCGCCGAGCTCGAGCTCGATGATCAGCACATGGCAGGGCGAGCGGCGCAGGTGCGCCAACGCTTGAGCGCCCGAGGCGTAGGCGTCGCCGACGAAGCCGCGCTGCTGCAAGAAGGGCAGCAACCTTGAGACCTTAAAACCGGCCAACACGAGCAGGAAGCCACCGGGATGAATCCGCACAGCGCTGACCTTCGCACGACGACGTCGTCATCGAAAGGTTAGTGTCTTTTCATGTCCGACGAATCGGCGAAGGATCAGCTGGCGCTGGTCCCGTTGAACAGCGAGCAGACCTCGTTTGCGCCCCAGAGCAAGGGCCAATTCACCGAGCCGTGGCACAAGCGCGTCCGCGAAGTCGACGACGACACCGTCGCCGGCCTGCTCTCACAGCTCATCTTCTTGCGCCGCATGCGCGGCCTGGTCGCCGTCGCCTGCTGCGTCGCCGGCGCCGTCGTCTTCGGCTCGCTGAACGTGCACGGCCTCTATGCCTTGCTGATCTACGGCACCCTCGCCGCCATGGTCGGCATGCCGGTCTTCGCCATCGGCTCGCTCTCGGTGCGCCGGCTGTTTCTGCGCGAAGCAAAGCTGCAGGGCCTGTCGCGCAGCGCCGCCATGCTGGTGCTGACCCGCGCCGACCGCGGCGCGCGCTTTCTGGCCCCATGGAAGGGCACTGAAGCCCAGGTCGACGCCCTGTTGAAAGCCGTGCGCGAACCCGACACCGCGATGTGATGAACGCTCTGTCGTTGGCGCAACGTTGCCCCCACTGCGCCGCGACTTTTGATGCGGCGCTGGCGCCACTGGTGTGTCCCACCTGTCAGAAGCTGGTGCCGCCGCATCCGCAGGCGTCGGCGTTTGCCCGCCTCGGCCTCGATCGCCCGCGCTTCGTCGTCGACGACAAGGCCCTCGAGGCGACGTGGCTGCAGCGGTCGCGGGTGGTGCATCCCGACAAAGCGGCGCGCAAGAGCGACGCCGAGCGCCGCTACGCCGTCGAGCAGACCGCGGCCCTCAACGACGCGTGGCGGCTGCTGCGCGTCCCCTTCGACCGCGCCGCCCTCTTGATCGCCGGCGCCGGCGTCGTCGAGCCGCAGCTGCCGCAGCGCACGCTGGTGGCGTTGATGCAGGCCCGCGAAGAAGCCGAAGAAGAAGGCGGCAAAGACGCCGTCGTCGCCCGCAGCAAGGCCGCGTTTGCCGCCCTGATGGCGCAGGTGACGTCGTCGTTGGCGCTGATCGACGCCGACGAAGACGGCTACGCGGCGGCGCCGACATCTCAGACGCCAGCGTTGCAGAAGGCCGCGGTGCAGCTGGCTGAAGCAAAGACGCTCGCCCGCCTCGTCGACGATCTCGGCGGCGGCAAGCTCATCTCGTCGATGGACGGCAGGTAGCCCGCGTCAGAGGTAGAGGCGGGCGATCGAGAGGGCGATGAAGACGGCGACGGCGCCTGTGCGGACGGCCTGCGCGGCGCGGTGTCCGGCCATGTCGACGATGACGCTGCGCGCGAACGAGACGGCGCAGGCGGCGGCGGCGACGGGAACGACCGCGAAGCCGACGATGGCGAGGTTGAAGTCGCGGGCGGTGACGGCGCCGAGGGCGACGACGACGGCAGCGACGGCCAGCAGAGGTCCGACGGCGCTGGGCAGGTGGCGGCGCTTCATGCCGTTGGCGTAGGCCGCGAGCGTGTACGCGCCGCGGTCGACGAGCAGCGCGGCGAGGATCGGCGCTGCCACCATCGACGCCATCAAGATCGAGAGCTGCAGGTCGGTGATGTGACCGTTGGGCGCCGGTGAACTGCTGATC
>JANNAY010000085.1:0-3160 GCA_031384945.1 Deltaproteobacteria bacterium | reverse complement strand
GGTCTCGCTGCTCGTACCCCTCGAAGACGGCTTCGACGGACCCAAGACCATCAACGTCACGGTGCCCGGGCAAGAGACCGTCGTCGTCGACGTCGCCAAGCGCACCGGCACCGTCGAGGTCGAAGGCGTCACCTTTGCGCGCTTCGTGCTCGAGCCCCTGAAATACGCGAGCAAGCTCGACGCGGCGGGCGTCACCGGCCGCCCGCAGATCGCGCTGCGCGGCGACGGACCCGACGGCTTGTGGTCGCCGCTGGGCTTCGACGATTGGTTTCTCGCCGACTACAACACGCTGCGCTGGCTAGCGACGTCAGACGCTGTCGTCGTCGCCCCCGAGGTCAAAGCCGACGCCCGCGATCCGTCGTGGAAGGCGATCGACCCGCAGCAGCGCGACGCGCTCGAGACCATCTTGCAGCGCCCCGTCGCCGACGTCGTGCACGAGAGCACGCTGCAAGAGGCGCTGAAGAAGGTGCGCGACGACGGCGGTGTCGTCGCCGGTGCGCTGCAGTCGTTGGCCCTCTCCGTCGACGTCAAGAAGCCGTCGAGCGCTGCGGGTCGCGCCGTCGATCGGGCGCTCACGCAGCTCGATCAGAAGAATGACGTCGAGAACCTGCGCAACACCGTGCTGCAGCAGCAGTCGCAGGCTGAAAAAGACCAAGAGACCATCGCCGACCTCAAAAACGTCAACCGCCGCGTCGTCGCTGGCGATGTCAAATTCGGCCGCGCCGAGGGCAACGCCGCGCTGCAAGACGCCAAGCGCCAGCTGCAGATCGTCGACCTCACGCCGGGCACCTGGAAGCGCAGTGACAAGGCCGCCCCCAGCGACGCCGTTGTTGACGCGGCGCTCTGGCTCTCTGATTTGCGCAACACCGGCACCGCCAAGACGCTGCACGCGCTCACCACCAAGCTCGACCACAACGGCAGCAAAGAGACCGTGTCGGTGGCCGACGCCAAGCTCGGCGTGACGTCGTCGTGGGCCTTTGCCGACGGCAGCAAGGTGCAGCTGCAGAAAGACGACGACGGCAACGACCGCGTCTTCTTGCGCAGCGACGACGGCCGCAAGATCACGCTCGACCTCGACAAGGTCTCGCCCTTCACGCTGCCGCTCACCAACGATCCCGGTCCGACCGCGGCGATGCTCGATGCCAAGACGCTGTCGTCGTCGAACGCGGCGGCTGAGCTGCACAAGCTCGGCTTCACCGCCATCACCGATCGCTACTTCCTGCACAAAGACGGCTCATGGGCCGCCATCGTCAACGGCGCCGCTGCGGGCAAACCTGGCGTCAGAGTCGCCGCCGGCAAAGACGACCGCCGCTACGATCTCGATGCGCCCGCCACTTCGCGGGCGAACGCGTTCGGCGCGCTGCCCGCGTGGGTGCAGTCGATGGTGCGCCTGTCGCCGCCGGCCGAGAACGTCGACCTGCAATTGATGTCACGTCAATTGGCCGCGCTCGACGAATCGATGCTGAAGAAGCTGCACGGTGCCGGCTACGTGTTCGACGTGACTCGCTACAAGATCTCAAACGCGCAGTCTGATCTCAAAGATGTCTCGGTCGTCGAGAACAGCGCGCAACAGCTGGTCGACAACGCTGGCGCCATGCACCGCTCGGGCGGCAGCCAGCGCCCCTCGATCATCGTGCGCACGAGCTTGTCCGATGGACAGCTGCGCCTCGACCTCTCGACGCTGCTCGGCGCCATCGGCCACGCCTTTGACGGGGTCATCAGCGATTCGTCGTCGTCGTCGCGCTCGCAGTCGTCGCAGTCGTCGCAGTCATCAGCAGCGCAGGCGGTCAATGGCGCCGCGCGCCGCACAGACCCGCTGCACGTCGAGGCCGACTACGTCGACGCCTACGCCAAAGAGCACACGCGCCTGCCGCCGTTCTTTCACCAACAAGACCGGTTCGTCGCCGAGACCTTCGCGCTGTTCATGCTCGACCCGGTGCGCTGCAAGCGGCAGTTCCCGCTGGCCTTCGCCTGCCACGAGAAGCGCTTCGCCGACATCGTGCCCGAC
Organism: Deltaproteobacteria bacterium; assembly: GCA_031384945.1. Lineage (GTDB taxonomy): Bacteria > Myxococcota > UBA727 > UBA727 > VGSZ01 > VGSZ01. Next base: position 1,152 of record JANNAY010000085.1, on the reverse strand, counting down.
GCCGCCAAGCTGCTCGACGTCGAACGCGGCTTCGACAGAGACGCAGTCGTCAACATCGGCGACAACGCCGGCACGGGGCGCGACCTGCGCGTGCTGTTGGCGCAGAGCGCGCAACAAAACGCGGTGCTCAAAGAGAACGGAATTCCCACCCGCCCCGTCGTCGTCCACCTCGACGGCGACGTCGACTTCGGCGCTCAAGGCTACGTGCAAGACGCCGCGCGCCACCTGCGCAATTCGTTCGGCAAAGACGCCGGCGCCTACCGCCGCGACGAGAGCTTCGTCGTCGTCACGCCAGCGTTGTTCAACAACGCCGTCGACCTCGAAAAGTTGCTCACCGAGATCGAGACCAGCGGGCGCCCCGCGGTGCTCTACATCGAGAACGCCCGCAACCTCGCGCCGTCGAGCGCGGGCTTCGCCGTGTGGAACGACTTCGTCGCTCAAGGCCGTGACGTGCCGCCGTTGGTGCTCGGCGGCGACGCGCAAGCGTTGGCGGCTCTCGATGTCGCGCTGCCTGGCGTGATGCGCGTGAACGCGAAGATCGATCCGTTGACGGCGGCGCAGCAGGCCACGGCGCTGACGCGCATGGCGGCGCAAGACGGCTTCTTGCTCGCCCCCGGCGTCGTCGAGGCCGCCACCAAGAAGCTCAAGGGCGGCGGTCTCGAAGCAGCGGCCGAACTCTGGCGCGCCGTCAAGGGCGCTCAATTCACGCGGCAGTTGTCATCGTCGTCGTCGTCTGCTGGTGCCGCCTCTGCGTCGGCGCTGCGCGAGATCGTCAAGGCCGACGTCGAAGCCGCGAAGCTTCTGCCGAAGAAGACGCCGCAAGAGCAGCTCGACGCGATGATCGGACAGCCAGCGGTGAAGCGGCAGATCAGCACGATCCTCGGCGAGGCCAAGGTGTCGGCGCTGCGCGACGCGCAAGGGCTGCAGCAGCAGACACCGCAGCGCTTGAACCTGCTGTTCTCGGGCGCCCCCGGCACAGGCAAGACGACCTACGCCGAAATTCTCGGCGAACTCTTGCGGGAAACAGGGTACACCAAGAAGCCGACCTTTACCAAGGTCACGATCGACATGTTGCTGACTGGCGATCCCATTCAAGCCGTCAACAGTCTGTTTGAGGCCAACCGTGGCGGTGTCATTTTCATCGACGAGATC
>JANNAY010001353.1:0-2113 GCA_031384945.1 Deltaproteobacteria bacterium | reverse complement strand
GAGCTCGACGTCGCCGACGGCGACCGCGCAGGATCCGGCGTCGACGTCGTGAACGATGGGGGCGTTTGCGTGTCGCATGTCCGGGCCATCGGGCCGAGATCTGCCGACTGAAATTTCTGCGCGCAGGTGTCCGCTCTTGTCTCAACTCGACACACAAACGAGCGCCGCAGCAGCTCACTTCAGATCGCCAGCGTGCGGCCGATGCCCAGAGCAGCCTGGGAGGCCGTGTGATCGAAGAGCGCGTTCACTTCTTGTTTGTCGACGATGAACAGCTCGTGCTCAACGCGCTGCGGCGAACGCTCAAGAACGTCAGCTGGCAGTGCTCGTTCACGAATGATCCCGAGCGCGCGCTCAAGATCATCGAAGCAGAAGCCATCGACGTCGTCGTCAGCGACCACGCCATGCCCGGACTCACCGGCGTCGACCTGCTCGCCGTCTTGCGCCGCACCCAGGACCACGTCGTCAGAATGATGATGACCGGACACGCCGACCGCGAGCTCGCGCTGCGCGCCATCAACGAAGGCCACGTCTACCGCTTGATCGAGAAACCGTGGAGCGACGCGGCCCTGCGCTTGGCGCTGCACGACGCCGCCCACCTCGCGCTGCGTCGTCGTCAAGACGAGCAAGAGCGCCGCGCGATCCAAACGGGTCGCTCATCCATCCGGCTTCGTCCCGTTCTTGCGCCTTGAGGTCGAGCCATGACCCACGCTGAACCCCGCGTCTTGCAGTTTCCCCGACGCACCGCCGGCGACGTCGATGACATTGTCGACGACAGTGACAGCGTCTCGTCGTCGCGCATGTTGCGGCGCGCGCTGTGCGCCGTCACGCCCATCATCACCGGCTCGGTCGACCAAGAATTTCTCACGCCTTTGATTCACGAGCTCGTCGCCATCTTTGGCGCCTCGCGCGGCAGCGTCATGCTGCTCGACGTCGCTGGCGACGCCAGCAGCACCCTGCGCATGCGCGCCCACTCTGGCCTGCCCGACTTCGCCGTGCGCCGCGAGGCCCACGTCGACGGCGTCGCCGTGCGCGTCGTCAAAGACGCGCAGCCGACGTTGATCTTCGATCGCGCCGACAACAACCTCCGCTTCAAAGGCGTCGCCCAACGCGCCGAGGTCGGCGCCGCCATGTGTGTGCCGGTCGCCACCCCCACCGGCGTCGTCTTCGGCGTCATCAACATCTCGCGCGAGCGCAGCACCGGTTGCGCCGGCTTCACCCGCGGCGACCTCGAGATCTGCGACGCCATCGCCATGCTGACCGGCGACGCCCTCGAGCGGCTCGCGTCGCAGCGCGCTGAAGCCGCGTTGCGCGACCGCATCGCCGCCGTCGAGCGCTTGACCATGATGGGCGAGGTCGCCGCCGGCATCGCCCACGAGATCGCCACGCCGATGTCGTGCGTGCGCACCAACATCACGACGCTCTTGCGCTACTTCGAAGAGCTGAAGCCGCACTGGCGCGTCCCCGACAACGCCGTCGCTGCCGACGCCGCCAACGACGTCCCCCTTGTCATCGATGACATCCGCGTCGGTGTCGAACGCGCCGAGCTCGTCATGCGCCGCATGAAGTCCCTCGCCCGCCTCGAGCGCGGACCCCGCGCCGCCTACCCCGTCGCCTCTGCCCTCAACGACACCCTGCGCCTCGTGAAGCCACGCCTGCGTGCCGGCCTCGTCGTCGACTGCGCCGACGACGCCGTCGCCTTTGGCTCCGACGTCGACTTGATTCAGGTGCTGGTGAATTTGCTGGTCAACGCCGACGACGCCATCGCGCTGCGCCAGTCCCGCGAGCTGCAGCAGGGCACCGCCATCGTCTCCGGCGAAGTCCGCGTCCGCGTGGCCACCATCGACGACCGCGTCGTCATCGACGTCAGCGACAACGGCACCGGCATCGACAGCGCCGTCATCTCGCGCGTCTTTCAACCCCTGTTCACCACCAAGCACCAGGGCACGGGGCTCGGGCTGTCCATCTCGCGCCGTCTCGTCGAAGAGCAGGGCGGCCGCATCTCCGTCGCCTCCGTCTTCGACGTCGGCACCACCTTCACCGTCGTGCTCCCGCGCGCCTGAGAAGCCCCCAGGACCCCCGCTGCGCGCGCTGCGCGGGGGCAAAGCCATCTCCC
>JANNAY010001343.1:0-1918 GCA_031384945.1 Deltaproteobacteria bacterium | reverse complement strand
CGCGCTCGACGCCGACGCGCTCGGCGAAGGCAAAGGCGGTGACGGCGAGGCGCACACGCCGCAGCACACCGGCGAGCAAGCCGCCGGCTTCTGATGCCTGACGCGTCGCTTCGCGCGGACTGTCGCTCTCGAGCACGCGGGCGGCCTTGAGGCGGGCGCGGATGGCGAGACGACGCGAGCCGGTCTCTTTGGCGAGGTCGAGCAGGCGATCGAGGGCGTCTTTGCTGAACGGCGCCTTCTCACCCGTCGACGACGTCTGGCCCGACGAGGCGAGCGCGCGCAAGAAGATGCGGCGGGCGTCGTCGAGGCGCGAACCGCGCCGAGCGACCTCGCCGGCGCGCAGCAAGAGCTCGGTGCGCTCGGCCGACGGCTCGAGGCGCGAGGCGCGGCGCAGGCACTCGCGGGCGAGGGCGTCGTCGTCGTTTTGTTCGAGCAGCAGGGCCAACAAGCGCCGGCTCGCCGTCGCGTCGTCGGGGGCGTGCTGCAACAGTTGTTCAAGTGCCGAAGCGGCGGCGCGTTGGTCTTTGCGCTCTTCTTCTTCGAGGTCGGCGATGCGCAGCCACAGGCCGGCGATGGCGGCGTTCGCGGCGGCGCCCGTCTCGCCATTGGCGTCGAGACCCGAGGCCGCCGCGGCGTCTTTGGTCTGCTGAACGAGGTCGTGCAGCAGGTCGACGGCGCGACCGGGACGCCCCGCACGCACGCTGAGGTCGACGAGGCGCCGCTGGACGCGCTCGCGCTGCGCCGGCTCGAGCACGAAGCCGAGCATGAGCTCGCGGGCGCGGACTTCGGCGTCGCTGCCGCGTTCGCGGGCGGCGTCGGCGACGGCGGCGACGAGGGTGCGGGCGTCGTCGTCGAGGCCTTTGGCGCGGGCGTTGTCGAGGCGGTCGACGACTGCGCTGAGGTCAGCGGTGTCGCTTTCGGTGGCGCGGGCGACGAGGCGGTCGAGGGCGTCTTTGTCGGCGGGGCGCTCGTCGAGCCAGGCGCCGAGCGCGCGCTGCGCGAGCTCGGGGCGTTCGCTGTGCACGTCGACGCGGCGGCGGTGGACGTCGCGGCGGGCGTCGGCGTCTTTGTCGGCGGCGAGGTCAGCGCGGGCGAAGAGGTCGGCGGCGCGGGCTTCGACGGCGGCGGCGTCGTCGAGCGAGACGGCGAGGTCGAAGGCGCGGTCGACGACGGCGCGGCTCTCGGCGAGCGCGCCTTTGGCGTCGATGACGTCGTTGAGGGCGCTGAGCGCGCGGGCGGGGTCGCCGATGTCGACGAGCTGCTGCACGCCGTCGAGCAGCCAATCGACGCGGGCGCTGCGGCGGGCGGCGTCGACGAAGGCGAGGGCGGCCTCGCTCTTCGGCAGGGCGCGGGCCGAGTCGAGCCAGCGCTCGACGTCTCTCACATCGTCGTTTCGTGAAGCGAGCGTGGCGAGCAGGCGACGTTGCGCGACAGCCTCGTCAACGTGGTCGATGGTCGAGCGCAGCAAGCCGCTCTCGACGCTCGAGAGGTCGACGTCGTCACGGATGAGCACCGGCGCCAGGCGCTGGCCGTCTTTCGTGGCGATGGCCGTGCGCAGCCAGGCGGGCACGTCGACGTTGTCGGCGTCGGCGCCGTCGTTGTCGCGAGCGGTGGCGAGCCAGGCGTCGGCGGCGTCTTCGAAGCGGCTGGCACGCTCGAACAACACGGCGAGGCGAAAGCGCTGCGTCTGGCGGGCCGAGCCGTCGACGAGCTCGAGCAGCGCGCGGCGCTCGGTGATCTCGGCGTCGACGTCGGCGGCGTCTTTGGCGAAGGTGGCGCGCAGCTCGCGGCTCTCTTTGTCGGTGCGTTCGGCGAGCAGCGCGCGGGCCTCTTTGGGCTTGCCCGTCGACGACAACCGGCGGGCGAGGGCCCACACCTGCTCGATCTCAGCGCCGCGCTGGGCGAGGGCGCGGCCGAC
>JANNAY010001330.1:0-1883 GCA_031384945.1 Deltaproteobacteria bacterium | reverse complement strand
CAGCTCGAGCTCTCGGCGCTGCCAGCCGTGCCGCAGGTCGAGATCGCACAGGGCTCGCTGCCGGGCATCCCGAAAGGTCCCCTCAGCGTCGTCGTCGCCCGCCCGCAAGAGCAGCTGCGCGGCAACGAGCGCCCGGCCATCACCTTCAACAAACCCGTGGTGCCGCTGGGCGCCGCCGAAGCCGACCTGCCGCCGGCAGCGACGTTGACGCCGTCTGTTCCCGGCGCGTGGCGCTGGATCGGCTCGTCGGCTGCGGAGTTCATGCCCGCGCAGCCGTTGCCCTACGCGACGACGTTCACCGTCACTGTCGCGGCCGACCTCAAGGCCATCGACGGCGAAAAGATGGCCGCGCCGTATTCGTTCTCGTTTCGCACGCTGCCGCCCGAGCTCGAGCGCACGGCGCCGCAGGTCGGTTGGTTGTGGGTCGATCCCAAAGAGCCGCTGGTGCTGACGTTCAACCAGCCGGTGAAGAACGTCGACAAGGCCAAGATGTCGCTCGACGGCGCCCCCGTCGCCTTCACCGTCGGCGCTGTGGTCGACGTCGAAGAAGAAGCGGCGAAGAAGGCCGGCCGTCGCCCCGAAGGACGCACGCCCTGGGGCAGGCCCACGCGCTACGAGCTGAAGCTGCCGGCGAACCTGCAGCCGGGCGCGCTGCGCCTCGATCTCGACGGCGTCACCGGCGCCGAAGGCGCCCTCGGCATCGATCCGACCACACGCGTTCGTGGCGCGTGCGCGGGGCGATGGCCCTCAAAGACATCGTGCTGTGCGGCCGCGACTACGACGGTGACTGCCCCACCGGTCCGCTCTTGCTGACGGCGACCAACGAGATCGACGTCGACACGCTCAAGGGCCGCGTGCATGTGAAGAAGAAGGCCGCCGCCAAAGATGACGGCAAAGAGCTCGCCTTTGATCACGAGCAGGTGTGGATGCGCGCTGACGTCAGCGACGGCGTCTACGTCGTTTACTTGAACGTCGCCTTGCAGCCCGGCACCGCCTACGACGTCGTCATCGATGCTGGCGTCGCCGACGAAAAGGGCAACAAAGCGGCCGCGCTGACGAAGTCGGTGAAGACCGGCGACATTCAACCCTGGTTGAGCATCACCACGCCCTTCGTCTTGCTCGAGAAAAGCGGCGACGGTGCCCTGCCCGTCGAGAGCGCCAACCTCAAAGAAGCACAAGCCGTCATCACGCCGCTGTCGGTCGAAGAGATGGCCCGCGTGCTCGCAGACGATCTCAACTTCGCCGGCGTCACCACCAAGGGCGTCGAGGTCAAACTGCCGTTGCCGCCGCAAAAGAATTTGTTTTCTCGCACGCCCCTGCCGCTGCGCCCGCAGTTGCCCGCGGGCAAGCCGCAGCTGTTCGCCGCCACCGTGCGCAGCGACGAGCACGACAACTATCGAAAGTATCCGCAGCGCGTCTTTGGCCAGATCACCGACCTCGCGGCGCACGCCAAGCTCGGCGCCACGTCGTCGCTGGTGTGGGTGACGTCGTTGACCTCCGGTCAAGTCGTCGAAGGCGCCACGGTCAAGGTCTACGACGACAAAGGCGCCGTCAGAGCCGAAGCCGTCACAGACAAAGACGGCATCGCCCGCTTGAAGGGCATGGTCGACGTGCTCGGCAAGCAGGGCGACAGCGACGAGAATTGGCACGTGCCGTTCGCGTTGGTCGCCGTCAGCAAGGGCGACGACACCGGCGTCACCCTCTCGCAGTGGGAGGGCGCAAACAACTACAGCGTGTCGCGCGGCTGGGACGGCGACATCCCCGACGTCGACGTCGTCTTGTTCGCCGAGCGCGGCATCTACCGCCCCGGTGAGCAGGTGCTCATCAAGGGCGTCGTGCGCCAACACGTGCGCGGCAACCTCTCGGTGCCGAAGCCCGACAGC
>JANNAY010001273.1:0-1956 GCA_031384945.1 Deltaproteobacteria bacterium | reverse complement strand
CGGTGGCGGCGTCGCGCGGCACGTGCAGAAAGCCCACGAGCCGCTCACCCTGCGCGTTCTTCAGCACCGACGACGACGGCAGCGCGGCCGTCTGCTGCGACGTGAAGAAGGCGTGCTCGCAGTAGAAGTCGCCGGGGTCGTCGCCGTGCACGACGCGGGCTTTTGCTGTTTGCAGCAACACTGCGGGCAGTCCGCCGCGCTCACCCACGGCCGTCACAGGCGTTCCATCGAGGTTCGGCGGCGTCGACAAAAGCGGCGTCGCCGTCGACGGCTCCGCAGCAGGAGACGTGGACGGCGACGACGACGAAGACGGACGGATCGACAAACCGGCTCCTGCAGTCCGAGCGGTGCTCAGCGGACGGCGTTGAGTCTAGCCATCGGCTTCGCCGCAACGGGCGCCGGGGCCGGGGTCGTCCGGACCACGATGTCGTGGAAGCCGGCGCGCTGCAGCTCGACCTCGAGGGCGCGCAGGGCCAGGTCTTGGTTGGCGTTGGCGCGCAGCAGCGCCGCGATCTGGAGTCCGCCGTCGCGCTTCTCGAGCTTGAGCTCACGCACAAAGGCCGGGATGGGCGCGTCTTTGCGGTCGTGGTCGTAGAGGGCGTCGTTGAGCGCCTGCAGGGCGGCCTTGACGCGCTCGGGGGTGACGCTGCCGCGCTCGGTGGCGCCGACCTCGCGGAGGTAGTCGCCGACCAATGTGGCGCCGGGCACGTCGAGGCGGGCGGCGTCGACGAGGCGGCCGGCGAGGATGGCGCAGCCGTCGTCGCCGACGTTGCCCTGCAGTCCGCGATCGATCTTCAGGTGGTCGAAGATGCGGGCGCCGGTGCTGTCGGGGTCGACGCGGTGGCCGTCGTCGTCGACGCCGGCTTTCAAGAAGCGGCGCAGCGCCTCGATGCGCTTCAGCGTCTTCTTCTCGGGCGCCGTCAGGTTGTGGCGAAGCAGGTTGGCCGAGGCGCCCGTCTGCTTCGGCGCCGTCTTTTGAATCTGGGGCTTGGGCCGGGCCAACTTGGCCACTGAGCCTTCGCCCGAGGTGCGCGAGCTGGCGCGCGCCGAGCGGGGTTCGAGGACAGGGGCGCGATCAACGAGAGTGGGTGTGCGCTGCTGCATTTGGTTGTGTCCTCGAAAAGTCCTCCATCCCTACAAAACACTTATCGGGGTAGGCGCCGGGTGCGGCGCGTCGGGTCGGTCGGTCGCCGGAGGGGCGGATGTCCCACCGGTGGATCATCCTCCTCACTTTGTCCGATGCCAGACGACTTTGGCGCTGCGTCGCGCGGCGCGGCCGGTTAGAGCCCGTGGCGGGGGGCACATGACGACACCACTGCAGCAGGTTCTCGACGACGGTGAGGGGGCGATCATCGCCCGCTGGACGACGATGTGGCCCGAGGCATCGGCGGCGGCGGCGCGCGACATGTTCGATCGCATCCGCGTCGCGCTGCGCACGGGACAACCCGCGAGCCGCGCGCCCTCAGGACTCAGCATCGCCGCGCTGCGCGCCCTGCGCACGGCGATCTTCGAAGAGCTCGGCGACGCGGCCGTCAGCGCCCGCGAGGTCAACACCCTCGACCTCGTCTTCGCCGCCGACGTCGCGGTCCTTGAAGAAGAATTGGCCCGCATCCAGCGCCAGCTGCGCTCGCTGGTCGAGCAGGTGCCCCTGGCCGTGGCGATCGTCGAAGCGCCGTCGGGCCGCACCGTCATCGCCAACGCCCGCAACCAGGCGATCTTTCGCCAGAGCGCGCCCGAGTCGCGGCAAGGCGTCGCCCACTACGGCTCTTTCCGCGGCTACGGCGCCGACGGCCACGTCTTGGCCGGCGAAGAATGGCCGCTGGCCCGCGCCATCAGAGACGGCGTCGTCGTCGAAGGCGAAGTCATCCGCATCACCCGCGGCGACGGCTCTGGCGGACACATCCGCGTCTCGGCCGCCCCCATCAAAGACGACGCTGGCGTCGTCACCGGCGGCGT
>JANNAY010001262.1:0-4152 GCA_031384945.1 Deltaproteobacteria bacterium | reverse complement strand
CAGTGGGAAGACGTCGACGGCTGCCCCGACCCCGACAACGACAAAGACGGCGTGCTCGACGTCAACGACGGCAAGCCCAACGATCCCGAAGACAACGACAGCTTCGAAGACGAAGACGGCGTGCCCGACCCCGACAACGACAAAGACGGCGTGAAAGACGTCGACGACGGCGCCCCCAACGCCCCCGAAGACAAAGACGGCTTCGAAGACGCAGACGGCGTACCCGACCCCGACAACGACAAAGACACCGTGCTCGACGGCGTCGACAAGTGCCCGCTCGTGCCCGGCGTTGCCAAGCGCAGCGGCTGCCCCAACGACGACCGCGACGATGATGGCGTCAAAGACAACGTCGACGAATGCGTCGACGAAGCAGGGCCTGCCCCCAAAGGCTGCCCCGACTACGACGGCGACGGCTTCACAGGCAAAGCCGACAAGTGCCCGCGCGAAGCCGAGATCGTCAACGGCGTCGACGACGACGATGGCTGCCCCGACAAGGGCAAGTCACTTGTGGTCATCACCAAGACCAAGATTGAGATCTTGCAGAAGGTCTACTTCGACGTGAACAAAGATGTCATTCAACAGCGCTCGTTCGCGCTGCTCGATCAGGTCGCGACGGTCTTGAAGTCGCACCCCGAGCTCAACAAGGTGCGCATCGAAGGCCACACCGACAGCGACGGCGGCGACAAGAGCAACCTCGACCTCTCGCAGCGCCGCACGCAGGCTGTGAAGAAGTACCTGGTCGATAAGGGCGTCAACGCCGATGCGCTCGAGGCTGTTGGCTATGGCGAGACCAAGCCGGTGGCGAAGAACGACACCAAGGCCCACAAAGAAGAGAACCGCCGCGTCGAGTTCTCGATCCTCGAGATGAACGGCAAGGCGGTCGAAGACAGCAAGTCGATCACGTCGCCCGACGAGACGAAGTGAGCTGACGCGTGACACCAAGAAAGCGCCCCAGTGATGGGGCGCTTTTTTGTTGGCTGTTACTCCATCGCTGGCGCGAACCAGGGTGCAGCGAGTGACGCGCCGACGACGCCGATCACCGCGGGCACGATGGCGGTGGCGGCGAAGGTGACGTCGGCGCGGTCGGCCAAGAGCCCGCTCTCGTTGCCCACCAGCAGCGCGCCCAGCACGACGGCCCAGGCGGCGCAGCCGATGCCGGCACCCGCGGCGCCGGCGAGGCCGACGTTGCTGTCGGCGACGGCGGTGCCCACGATGAAGGCGCCAGCAGCCGACAACAGCGGGGGCAGGGCGATGAGCGGCAAGAGCGCCGCCCGCGCGTCGAAGCCCGAGAGCGCCGCGGCGAGGCCGAGAGCGACGGATCCGCCGACGAAGCCGCCGGCGGCGCCCCCGACGGCGGCGCCGGCCGCGGCGACGACGCGGTCGTTGGCGTCGACGACACGGGCGGGTGCGACTTCAACGGGATCGCTGCCGACGTCGGCGCCCAACAGGCAAAGCAGGAGGATGGGAGTCACAGCCCCTCTGCTATGGATCGTGCCCGATGCCGGAAAGCCCCGATCCCCCAGACGACGACGTTCCCGAAGCGGTCCCAGAAGAACCTGCGGGCTTCGACGACGGCGGCCCCGACCGCGACAACGACGACGTCGCCGCTCGCGCCCCCGCGGACAGCGACGCTTTGCGCCTCGTCGCCGCACGAGAAGTTGCAGAAGACGAAGAAGAAGACGTCGACGTCGAAGAAGCCCTCGTCCCGCTCGGCGACGTCTTGCAGGCGCTCGACCGCGAGCGTCAGGCCGCCGCGCAAGAGACGGCCAGCGATCTCTTGCGGCGCACGCGCACGCCGCCGCACGCGATGGACGCCGAGCGCGCCGTGCTGGGCGCTCTGCTGCTCGAGCCGTCGAGCTACGAGGCCGTCGTCGACGAGGGCCTGCGTCCTGAGCACTTCTACCGCCCGCACCACGGCACGATCTTCAAGGTCATCGCCGACCTGCACGCCAAAGCCGAGCCCATCGACACGCTGACCGTCGTCGACGAGCTCTTGCGCAACGGCCAGCTTGACGCCGTCGGCGGTGCCGCCGCCATCTCGCAGCTCGAGGCGCTGTTGCCGACGGCGGCCCACGTGGGCGCCTACGCCCGCCTTGTGCGCGACAAGGCCGTGCTGCGCCTGTTGATCGAGAACGCCACGAATGTGGTGCAGTCGGCCTACGCGCAAGACAAGAGCGTCGCGGCGATCCTCGACGAGGCCGAGCAGAAGATCCTCGAGATCAGCCAGGGCAACTCGCGCAAGGCCATCGTGCCCATGCGCGAGCTCGTGCGCCGCGCGACGCAGCAGCTCGAGAAGGCCTTCAACCAGAAGTCCGTCGTCACCGGTGTGGCGACGGGCTTCAAACAGCTCGATTACATGACATCAGGTCTGCAACCGGGTGAGCTGATCATTGTTGCGGCGCGTCCGTCGATGGGCAAGACGGCGTTTACGCTGAATGTCGCGGCTCATGTGTCGACGCGCCTGCAAAAGCCGGTCATGTTCTTCTCGCTCGAAATGGGCGCCGACCAGCTGGTGCAACGTCTTGTTGGCTCTGAAGCGCGCATCGACATCTCGAACATCCGCCGCGGTTTCATCCAGAACCACGAGTGGTCGAAGCTGGCCGAGGCCGCCGGACGCTTGAGCGAAGCTTCGCTCTACATCGACGAGACGCCGTCGATCTCCGTCACTGAGATGCGCAACAAGTGCCGGCGGCAGCTGCACGAGACCGGCCTCGGCATGGTCATGATCGACTACCTGCAGCTGATGCAGGGCCCCCCTGGCTACGACAACAAGGCCACCGAGGTCGGCGAGATCTCGAAGGGTTTGAAGACCATCGCCCGCGAGCTCAACGTCCCGGTCATCGCCCTGTCGCAGTTGAACCGCGGCGTCGAGTCGCGCACCGACAAGCGACCGATGATGTCAGACTTGCGTGAATCAGGCGCCATTGAACAAGACGCCGACGTCATCGCATTCTTGTATCGCGAAGAATACTACCTGAAAGACAAGACGCCGGAAGACAAGCTGGGCATCGCCGAGATCATCATCGCGAAGCACCGCAATGGTCCGACCGGCACCGTCGAGCTGCGCTTCTTCAACCAGTTCACGCGCTTCGAGAACCTTGACCGCGAGCACGATGAGTATTCGCCGTAGCGGCGGGTGTTGCGGAGCGAGGGTGGGTCGCGGGCGCGGCGACGAAGAACAGCGCAGAGGAGTCCGAGCACGCAGAGCACACAGAGGGTGCTGCGCTGATCGGCACGTTTGTTGTTGGTTGAAGGTCTTCTTGGGGGCTTTGACCGCCACGCCGGCGCGATCGCCCGCGCAGCATGAGCACGACGAGAAACAAGCCGGTTCGCTGCGCGACACAGCAACCCTCACAAACCGTAGCGCGCACGTTCAAAGACCACGTTGGCGTGATGCCTCTGCGTGCTCTGCGTGCTCGGACTCCTCTGCGCTGTTCTTCGTCCGCCGCGCCCGCGACAGCACCTCGCTTCGCCCAAAAAAAGAGGCGCCAAACACCGGCGCCTCTTTCCCATCTGCTCCGTCGCCGCGCTCAGCGCTGGATGACGCGGAACTCAACGCGCCGGTTCAACGCCCGCCCGCGCAGCGTGTCGTTGGGCGCGAGGGGCTCAGCCATGCCGAGGATCGCGATCAACAAGCGGGGGCGGTTGATGCCGTTCTGCACGAGATGGTCAGCAACAGCCTGCGCACGACGCAGCGCGAGCTTGTCGTTGGCGGTGTTGTCGCCCTGACCATCGGTGTGTCCCTGAATCTCGACGCGGATGTCGGGGTTGTCTTTCATCGTCTTCATCACCTGATCGAGCAGGCGCTTGCCCTCGGGCGTCAGCGCGTCACCACCGGTGGTGAAGTAGATGCGCTGCGGCAGGTCGATCTTGCCCGGCTCGGTCATGAACGGCGGCGGCTCTGGCTTGTCCGTCGGCGCAGGCGTCGTCGTCGTCGGAGCCGTCGGCGCGATGTCGGGGCAGCCGTCGTCGTCTTCGAAGCCGTTTCTGACTTCAGCGGTGTTTTTGCATTTGTCGTCGGCGTCTTTGAAGCCGTCGCCGTCGTTGTCGTCGTCGGGGCAGCCGTCGCCGTCTTCGAAGCCGTCTCTGTCTTCGGGCACAGCGGGGCATCTGTCGATGTCTTGCGCGACGCCGTCGCCGTCGTGGTCGAGG
>JANNAY010001219.1:0-10130 GCA_031384945.1 Deltaproteobacteria bacterium | reverse complement strand
CGCCGGTGTGGATCGTCGACGACAGTCCCCTCGACGCCGATCGCGCGCGACGAGCACTCGATGGTGAATGGGCCGTCACCACGTTCACCGACGGGGCCGCCGCGCTCGAGCTGTTGTCGTCTTCGACGGCGCCAGCGGTGCTGGTGCTCGACTGGGTGATGCCCGGCATCTCGGGGGTCGAGATCGCGCGCTTTCTGCGCGCTGCGCCCGGACCCGAGCAGAAGGTCGCGATCTTGTTGCTCACTGTGCAGCGCGCGACGCAGCAGATCGTCGAGGGCCTCGCCGCCGGCGCCAACGACTTCTTGAGCAAGCCGTTTGAAGACGAAGAGCTGCGCGCCCGCGTCGCCGCCCTCGATCGCACGCGTCGTCTGCTCGAGCGCGCCGAGCAGGCCGAGGCGCTGAACTTGAGGTTGCTCGAGCATGCCCCCGATCCTTTGATCACGCTCGACCCAGCGGGTCGGCTGACGTTCGCCAACCGCGCCGCCTGCGACATCCTCGCGAAGAACCGCTCCATCGTCGGTGTCGACGTGCACGTCGTCATCCCTGGCCTGTTCAGCGACGACGTCGTCTGCGCCGGCAAAGACGGCGCCCTCAAAGACGTCGCGATCGGCGCTCGGCTCTATTCGCCCACCGTCAGCGCCCTCGGCATCGACGAGAGGCGCAGCACCACCATCTCGCTGCGCGACGTCACCGAGCGCCGCCGCGCCGACGCCCGGCGCCTCGACTTCTATTCGATGGTGGCCCATGACCTGCGCTCGCCGCTGTCGGCGGTGATGATGCGCACCGACGTCATGCGCCGCGGCATGCACGGGCCCCTGCCGCACCGCATCAGCGACGACGTCGCCAAGATCGAGCAGAGCGTCAAGTCGCTGCTGTCGATGGTGAACGACTTTCTCGACATGGCGCGGCTTGAGAACACCGGCGTGCACGCCGACCGCCGTCCCACCGACCTCGGTGATCTGCTGCGCAGCACCGTCGACGATCTGCAGCCGCTGCTCGACGCCAACGGACTGAGTTGGGCGCCGTCGACGTCACCGCCGTCGCTGACTGTGCTCGCCGATCCGCGGCGCCTCGCGCAGGTGCTGGCCAACCTTGTGGGCAACGCCATCAAATTCACGCCCCACGGCGGGCGCATCGGCCTCGACCACGCCCTCGTCGGCGACGACATCGTCGAGGTCAGCGTCAGCGACAACGGCCGCGGCATCGCCACCGACGAATTGGCCGGCCTCTTTGATCGCTACACCCGCGCAAGCTCAGGCGCCGACGTCGCGGGCACGGGCCTCGGCCTCATGATCGTGCGCGAGATCGTCGAGGCCCACGGCGGCGAGGTCGGTGTCGACAGCGTGCTCGGCGAAGGCAGTCGCTTTTGGTTTCGCCTGCCCCTCAGCCGCGGCGTCGATGCCGCAGCCTGAACGTCGACATCAAGGATGCACGGCGTGCGAGGCGTCTTCGACTTTGACGACGAGCACGGGGATCTTCGCCTTGTTGGCGGTCTTTTCGGCGGTAGAGCCGAGCAGCGCGTGGGCCAGACCGGTGCGCCCGTGTGAGCCGACGGCGATGGCGTCGACCTTTTGCAGCTGTGCCTCGGCGAGGATCGCGTCGACGGGCGGTCCGCTCTGCACGGCGGTCTCAATGGCGAGCGAGGGATACTCACCGCGCATCGACGCCGCGACGGCGTCGAGCCGCTGACCCGCGTCGAGGGTCGACTGCGCGATCAGGCCGAGGGCGTCGGGGGCGCCGAAGACATCGGTGCTCATCGGCAGCGGCGGTGGCAGTACGACGTGACACAGCACCAGCCGGCCGACGACGCCGTCGGTGCGAGCCTGGGCCACAGCGAGGCGCGCGGCGGCGTGCGCGGCGGCGTCGCAGCAGGGTTCGAAGGCGTAGGCGATCAACCATTGGTGAAACATCGGAAGCCTCCATCGACGTCCCGCAGGCGCCGCTGTCCGTCGTCGCTGCAGTCGTCGTGCCGCCGGTCGTGATCGCGGTGCGACGCGATCGCCGCGCGCCCGACGTAACAAAGACGCCACACCTTGCGACGGCGACAGCGGCGTCCCATGACTGCGGGCATGACGAGCAGAAGTGACGGCACCCACCGCCAGGCCATGATCGACATGATCCACGGCGCCCAAGACGCGCTGACGGCAGCCATCGAAGACCTCGACGGCGGCGGCACCTTCAAAGAAGACATCTGGCAGCGTCCCGACGGCGGCGGCGGTCGTTCGCGCGTGCTGCAAGACGGCGACGTCTTCGAGAAAGCCGGCTGCGGCATCTCGATGGTGCACGGCGAGCTCAGCAAAGAAGCCGTCGCGCAGATGGGCGGCGGCAAGAACCTGCCCGCCGATTTTCCGCGCACTTTTTTTGCGGCTGGCATCTCGCTGGTGTTTCACCCGAAGAACCCGCACGCGCCCACCGTGCACGCCAACGTTCGCTGCTTCGAGCGCGGCGACGCCAGCGTCGACGGCAGCTGGTGGTACGGCGGCGGCGCCGATCTGACGCCGTCTTATCTGTACGAAGAAGACGCGACGCACTTTCACAAGCAAATGAAAGCGGCCTGCGACAGCACCGACGTCTCATTTTACGATAAATACAAGAAGTGGTGCGACGATTACTTCTACATCGTCCACCGCGACGAGCGCCGGGGGGTAGGGGGCATCTTCTTCGACGACCTGCACGATCGTCCGCGCGATCGGCTTTTGTCGTTCGTCAAAGATGTCATCCACGGTGTGATCCCCGCCTATGTACCGTTGATCGCGAAACGCAAGGATTCACCATTTACTGAAAATGAAAAAGAGTGGCAGCAGCTGCGCCGCGGCCGCTACGTCGAATTCAACCTCGTCTACGACCGCGGTACCGTCTTCGGTCTGAAAACCGGCGGTCGCATCGAGAGCATTTTGATGTCGCTGCCGCTGACCGCGCGCTGGCAATACGACCACCATCCCGAGGCGGGCTCGCGCGAGCAGGCGCTGCTCGATGTCTTGAAAACACCCCGGGCCTGGGTCTGAAAGAAGCACCATGACGACGTCGTTCACCGCCCCGCTGCGCTTTCGCACTGGACACACCGCCAAGAACCGCGTGGCCCTCGCGCCGATGACCAACCAGCAGAGCCACGCCGATGGCAGGCTCAGCGACGACGAATTCAAGTGGCTGATGGCGCGGGCCAAAGGCGGCTTCGGCGTCGTCTTCACCTGCGCTTCGCATGTCGCCAAAGACGGGCAGGGCTGGCCCGGCGAGCTGGGTTGTTTCTCTGACGCGCACGTCGCCGGCCTGAAGCGCGTCGCCGACGGCGTGCGGTCGCATGGCGCGCTGTCGATCTTGCAAATCTTTCACGGCGGCTCGCGTGCCGATGCCACTGTGAATGAAGCGGTGCCGTGGAGCGCCGTTGCTGGCGAAGGCGTTCGCGCAGCAACCGAAGAAGACGTCGTCAGGGTCGTCGCCGAATTCGCCGACGCCGCCGGCCGCGCCAAAGACGCCGGCTTCGACGGCGTCGAAGTCCATGGCGCGCACGGCTATTTGCTCACGCAATTTCTCAGCCGCGAGAACACGCGCAGCGATCGTTGGGGCGGTGAAGCGCTCGAGAACCGCGCCCGCTTGTTGCGCGAGACGCTGCGCGCGGTCAGGGCGCGGGTCGGTGCCGGCTTCGTGGTCGGTGTGCGCCTGTCGCCCGAAGACTTCGGCAACGCCAAGGGCATGGACCTCGACGAGAGCCTGCAGACCGCCCGCTTCTGCGTCGACGACGGCGTCGACTTCGTCCACGTCTCGCTGTGGAACGCGCACGAGAACACGAAGAAGCGGCCGGCCGAGCACGCGCTGCCGTCGTTCAAGGCGCTGTTGCCCCAAGACGTTCCGCTGCTCACCGCGGGGTCGATCTGGACCGCCGACGACGCCACCGCCGTGATGGCCAGAGGCGCCGACATGATCGCCCTGGGCCGCGTGGCGATCCTCAACCCGGGTTGGGCATCTCAGGCGGTCGATGTGTCGTGGCAGCCCGTGCGTCCGCCGGTCACGCGCCAGTACCTCAAAGACGTCGCCGTCTCCGACACCTTCGCCAGCTACATGGGCAAGTGGCGCGGCTTCGTCAGCGACTGACGCTCGAGCCGCGGCCGCTCGCAAAGCTTCGTTGTGCAGGTGAAGCAGTCTGAGACGTCACTGAAGGGCTTTGATGACCTCGCCACTTTTGACGACGAGGCGGACGCGCTCGAGCGTCGTGATGTCCTTCAGCGGGTCGCCGTCGACGGCGATGAGGTCGGCGTAGGCGCCGGCTTTGACGTCACCGACGTCGGCCTGCCAGTCCATCAGCGCGGCGGCGTCGATGGTGGCCGCTTGAATGGCCAACAGCGGCGCCGCGCCCCACTCGATCATCTTCTTGAACTGCTTGGCGTTGTCGCCGTGCGGGTACACGCCGGCGTCGGTGCCGAACGCGATCTTCACGCCGGCTTTGACCGCTTTTTGAAACGACTCGCGCTGAATGCGGCCGACCAGCTTCTCTTTCTCGAGGATCTTCGCGGGGTACCCGAGCTTCTCGTAGTCGGCGACGATGACGTCGTCGTTGTAGATGTCGGCGACGAGCACGGTGCCGCGCTTCTTCATCATGGTGATGGCTTCGTCGTCGAGGATGCAGCCGTGCTCGATGCTGGCGACGCCGGCGCTGATCGCGCGCTTGATGCCCACGGTGCCGTTCGCGTGGGCTGCGACTTTCTTGCCCCACATGCGGGCTTCTTCGACGAGCACGTCGAGCTCTTCTTGTGAGTACTGCGCCGCGCCGACGTCTTTCTCTTCGGTGAGCACGCCGCCGGTGGCCATGACCTTGATGACGTCGGCGCCGAGCTTCACCTGTGTGCGCACCATCTTTCGGATCTCGTCTTTGCCATCGGCGATGCCCGACGGTCCGTCGATGTGCAGGTGCGGCGAGAAGCCGGTGAGGTCGTTGTGACCGCCGGTCGAGCCGATGGCCAGCGTGGCCACCTGCATGCGGGGGCCCACGACGTCGCCACCGTTGATGGCGTCTCTGAGCGCGAGGTCGACATAGCCCTCGGCGCCGAGGTCGCGCACCGTGGTGAAGCCGGCGTCGATGGTCTTCTTTGCCCAGCCTGGCGCACGCACCGCGGCGTCGACCGGCGACCGGCGAAACAGGTCGTCGGCGTAGTCGGTCGCCTGCCACGTCAGGTGCGTGTGTGCGTCGATCAGTCCGGGCAGCAGCGTGCGGTCGCCGGCGTCGACGACTTCGTAGCCGTCGGGGATCTTGAGCTTCGACCCGACCTGGGTGATGCGGTCGCCTTCGACGAGCACGACGGCGTCGTTGACGAATTTTCCGCTCTTCACGTCGAGCAGGCGCGCGGCTTTGATGGCGACATGCTTCGGCGGCGCCACTGGTTCAGCAGCGATCAACGACAGCGCGATGACGACGGTGAGGATCATGCGGCGCACTTTCGCCTGAATCGCCCGCACAGATCATGGCGCTCCGGCCGCGGCGGGCTTTGTCGTCGTCGAGCGTCTCCGGCCGGCCTCTTGTTTTTCCACTGCGTGCGGCAGGAGCAGGAGCAGGAGCAGGAGCAGGAGCAGGAGCAGGAGCGAGCAGGAGCAGGAGCAGGAGCAGGAGCATCAGCCGCACGCAGTGCAAAATTGAGAAGGCCGGCCGGAAGCGCTCGCAAACGAGAACTGCCACCGCGGCCGGAGCGCCATGTTGCCCGAGCTCAGATGCCGCGGGCCAACAAATGACGGTCCATCAAATGCGAGGCGACGGCGGCATTCAGGTAGATGCCAGGAAGCCACAGCGCGACGCCAGCGACGTCAGGGTGCGCATAAGAAAAGGCGCCGGTCGACGAGATGCCAATTTCGACCAAAGGCCCGACAATCGCCGCGCCAATACCGTGTAGCAGCAGCGAAGAGCGGGCGCGGCGGTCGACGGCGACGAGGGCAACGACGAAGACGCCGACGTAGACGGCGAGGGCGGCGACCGGCCACGTCTGCAAGACGCCCGATGACGCATAGGCAAACACCAGCGCACAGAGACCCAGACCCGCGGCCCAGAGCGGGACCCCCGCGGGCTGCTGCGCCGAGAGCGGCACGGCGATGTGGCGGTGTGAAAATCCGAGCAAGAGCCCCGACGAGACGAAGAGCGGGATGACCCACCAGTCTTGCAGGCCGAGCACCGGGTCGCGGTAGCTGAGCACGCCCGTGACGACGTGGAGGGCGTCGAGGGGGACGGCGACGAGGCCACCCATCAGGCCCCAGAAGAGCAGGCGAAACATTGACCGCTCCGTTGCAACAACGTTCGCGCCACGCTTGCATGACGCCATGTCCGTTGTCGCTCGCTCGCTGCACCACGCGCGAAAAAAGGCCGGCGCCGTCGTCGTCCGCTCGCTGTTTCAAGCGGCGGCGCGGGCCCTCGTCGACCTGCCGATCGCGAAACCTGCGTGGCACGACCTCGAGGTCATCCGCGACGTGCCGTACCTCGGCACCGGGCTGCCCGCGCACACCTACGACGTGTGGCGTCCGAAGGGCGCGGGCCGAAAACTGCCGCTGTGCTTCTACATCCACGGCGGTGCGTTTCGCGCGCTGTCGAAAGACACCCACTGGATCATGGCGCTCGCGTTCGCCCGTCGCGGAATGGCGGTGTGCTTGCCCAACTACCGGCTGGCGCCGATGCACCGCTACCCCGCCGCCCACGAAGACGCCGCCCTCGCCCTCAGACACGTCATCGACCACGCCGCTGACTTCGGCGTCGACACCGACTGCGTCGTCGTCGCTGGCGAATCCGCTGGCGCCAACATCGCCATGGGCCTCGCCACAGGACTTGCGTGGGGACGCAGCGAGCAACACCTCAAGGTCATCGCCGACGTCGACATCAAGGCCGTCGTCGCGGCCTGCGGCGTGTTTCAGGTCGGCGACCCCGCGCGCTTTCACCAGCGCGATCCCAACTTTCATTGGTTCTACCGAGACCGCTGCCAAGAGCTGATGGACTTCTTGCCGCTCAAAGACGGCGTCCCCTTCGACGACGAGCTCGCGTCGCCGCTGCTGCTGGTCGAGCGCCAAGCGCCGGTGAACAAAGTGCCGCCGATGTTCTTGCCCGTCGGCGGCGGCGACTTCTTGATCGACGATCACGAGCGGATGGAGCGCGCGCTCAAGCGTCACGGCGTCGACGTCAGCGCCCCCGTCTACGGCAAAGAGCTGCACGCGTTTCATGCCTTCATCTGGCGCAACGAGGCGCGTCGCTGCTGGCGCGACACCGCTGACTTCTTGCGCGCGCACGGCGTGCCGCTGCGCGAGCCGCCGCCCGTTTTGTGAGCCGCACGGCATCACGGTCGGCGCGCGCGCTGACGGCGGCAACGCGCACGCTGCGGTTGGCCAAAGACGCCGACCGCGCTGCCTTCGTCGTCGTCGTCGTCGGCACCTTCGTCGCCGCCTTTGTCGGCCCCGTCGTCATCTTCGCCACCGGCGCCCTCATCGACGTCGTCGCCAAAGGCGGCAACGCCAGCGACGCGTGGCGACCGCTGGCGCTGCTGACGGCGGCGGTGTTCGTGCAGCGCGCCCTCGAGCGCCTGCTCGATCGGCAGTGGGAGGTGTACGCCGACACCGTTCACCTCGAGATCAAGGTGCGCACGCTGCGGGCGGTGACGAACGCCGACGCCGCCGTCGTCGAGGATCCGCAGTTCTACGACGCGCTGGTGCGGGCGCAGGGCGACTCGACCTGGCGGCCGCACGCGCTGCTGATGACGTGCATTCACATCTTTTCGTCGACGACGACGCTGGTGGCGCTGTTCTCGGCGCTGGCTGTTCTGCACCCGTTGTTGCTCGGGCTCGGGCTCTTGTCGGTGGTGCCCGTGCTCGTCGTGCGCGCCGGCGTGAACCAAAAGATTTGGAGCGTGTTTGGCAAAGCCGGCAAGCGCGAGCGTGAGCACAACTATTTGTTTCACCTGACCGGCGCGCCGCACTTTCACGCCGAGCAAAAGGCCTTCGGCCTCGGCGACACATTGATTGCCCGCGTGCGCGGCCTCTCGCAGTCGCGCCTCGACGACAAGCGCCGTCTCTACCGCGAAGCCAACGCCCGTGACGTCGTCGGCGCCGCCGTCGCCGCTGGCGTGCTCGCCATCGCCTACGTCTTCTTGTTGCAGCAGAGCGCCCGCGGCGCGCTGTCGGTCGGCGACGTCGCCGCGTCGCTGGCGGCGTTCGCGTCGTTGACCGGACACCTCTCTGCGATGCTCGGCGCCCTGCTCACCGTCGACCAACACGCGCCGTTCTTGCTCGAGCTGTACGGCCTGTTCGACCGCGCGCCGTCACTGTCGTCGTCGCCAGCGCCGTCGGCGTTGGCGCCGCAGCTGTCGTCGTTGTCGCTGCAGGCGGTGACGTTCGCGTATCCGTCGTCGCCGTCTGCACCGGAGAGGGCGCCGGTGCTGCGCGACGTGTCGATCACATTGAAGCGCGGCGAGACGGTGGCGCTCGTCGGCGAGAACGGCGCCGGCAAGAGCACGCTGGTCAAGCTGCTGCTGCGCTTTTTTGATCCGCAGAGCGGCCGCGTCGTCGTCGATGGCGTCGACGTCAAAGACGTCGACGCCGCGGCCTTGCGGGCGCGCATCGGCGTGCTGTTTCAAGAGTACGAGCGCTACCAGCTGCCGTTGAAAGACGGCCTCTTCTACGGCGACGTCAGCAGCGCCTACGACGAAGACCGCGCCAACGTCGCCGTCGACAAAGCCGCCGCCCGCGTCGTGGTCGACGCCCTCGGCGGCTCACTCGACGCCGTCGCCGGCCGTGCCCTCGAAGGCGGCCACGACCTGTCGGGTGGTCAGTGGCAACGGCTCGCGCTGGCCCGGCTCGTCTACCGCGACGCCGATGTGTGGATCCTCGACGAGCCCACGGCGAACCTCGACCCGGCGGCCGAGGCGCTGGTGTTCGACGAGCTGTTCGCGCTCGCCAAAGACCGCGCGGTGCTCGTCATCTCGCACCGCTTCGCCACCGTGCGCGCCTGCGATCGCATCGTGGTGCTCGAGGGCGGCTGCGTGGTCGAAGAAGGCAGCCACGACGCGCTGATGGCCCGCGATGGCCGCTACGCCGCGCTCTTTCGCCTGCAGGCCGCCGGCTACGCCTGAGCGAATCGGACCGAACGGCGAGGGGTGTGCGCTCGTATGACCTGACAGCAGGCCGGTTTTTGTCGCCGTGAAATCGACACGACGCGCGGAGGGTCTGCAGAAGCGCCACAGTGCGGCGGAAGGGCCTGAGCGCCTGCGCCCCGATGGCCGTCGACCCCCGACAAAGAGCGGTGGGGCCCCGTCACACGGTGATCGCGGAGTGGCCCGCGGGTTGAAGTGAAGTGTGAGGCGGGTCGCAGTCCGCCCACAACCAACCCTTCTCCCCGAGGCTGCCCATGAGCCGTCCCGAAGCACGTCGCCGTCAACAACAGAGCCGCGCCCACCAGATCGCGGACGGCGTGGCCGACTTCTTCGACGTCGCCGACGTCACCGACGCCGCCTTTCGCCCGGCCAGCGCAACGAAGCAGGCCGAAGCCGCCTTCGTCGCTGGCGCCCGACGCGCCTTCGCCTTCCCCGCCATCGCCGTCTCTCTCGTCCTCGCTGTCGTCGGCGGCATCGTCTGGGGCGTCTTTTCCGGCCGACGTTGACGCCTGCTTCTTCGCCTCTGCTTCGCTGCACGAATCGTTTTTTCTTCCTGGACTGTTCGCCCCGCCTCCCCACCACCAACGTCGCCGGTGCTGCATGTTCCACAAGAAGCTCGTCGTTCTCGCCTTCGATTCACGACTGAGGGCCGGCCAGGCCCACCTCGCGCTGCTCCACCTCGCCGAACAAGGCCGGCTGGTGGTGCACGATGCCGTGCTGCTGACGCGCAACGAGAACACACCGGCCTTTGTCGAAGACCTCGTCGACGACGGGGTGCCGCTCAAGGGCAGCCTCGGCACCCCCTTCTGGTCCGCCTTCTTCGGCGCCGCCCTCGACGTCAACGCCGCCGCCGGACTGAGCCAGGCCGCCCTCGCCGTCGTCTTGCACGAAGCCGGGCTCGCGCCAGCCTGCCTGCTCGAGCTCAAGGCCGCCGTCGGCGTCGATGGCACCGCCGTCGTCCTGCTCGTCAGCGACGTCGACCCCCTCGCCGTCGTCGTCGAGCTCGAGCGCTTCAACGACGCG
>JANNAY010001184.1:0-2957 GCA_031384945.1 Deltaproteobacteria bacterium | reverse complement strand
GGGGGCCAGGGGGGCCTTCATGCAGCGATGCGGTCAGCGTGCTCACGCGCCCTCTTCGTCGACGGCTTCGTCGGGGTCGATGGCGTAGGCGCCTTCGAGCGGGACACGACACACGCGCTGCAAGCGGCAGTCGACGCAGCGGTCGTTGGCGTCGGGCGGCAACGTGCCGTCGAGGATCGGCAGCACCACCCGCCCGATGGCGCGGGCGAGGCCGTCGTCGCGGCTGTCGTCGAGGACGCGGGCGCGCAGCTCGGGCATCTCGGCGACGTCCTTCGACGTTCCACCATCTTTCAAACTGACCAAATGTCCGTGCAGCGCGACCTTCTCGTGGGTCGGGCGCGCCGACTCGAGCAGCCGCAGGTACACGAGCAGCTGAAAGTGGGTCTGCAGCAGCGCCTTCGACGTCGCCTTTTCTTTGACGCGGCTGCTGCTCATCGTCTTGTAGTCGACGACGGCGCGGCCGCCTTCGCCCTCGTCGACGCGGTCGATGATGCCGCCGATGAACAAGCTGCGGCCGGGGGCGACCTCGACGCTGACGGCCGGATACTCCGCCGCCTTCGTTCGCGTGCTCGCGCCGATCTGGACCTCGAAGTCGACGGGCTCGACGCCTTCGACCGCCGGACGCCGCGCCAACGTCGTCGTCACGCGCAGCAGCGTGCGCTTGAGAAACTCGATCGAGGCCGAGAGGGCAGCGAGGTGGCCTGTCGTCTTGCCCGCCAGCAGCGGCGCGCTCTCGACGTCGACGAGCACGCCGAGGCGGGCGCGGTCGGCGCTGTTCATGCGCGTGATCGGCACGCGCTGGCCTTTGCGCTCGGCGTAGAAGCGTTCGAGCACCGCGTGCGCGAGGGTGCCCTGCACGCGGGCCTCGATGGCGTTGCCGGGCTCGGCGTCAACGTCGAGCTTCAGCACCTGCTGCACGAAGCCGTGCATGCGGCACTCGGCCAGCGCCTCGAGGCGCGTCGGCGTCAGCGGCTTCTTTGCCAGCAAGCCGAACGACGATCCAAAAGCGCGGGCGACGCGGCCTTTGTCGACGGCAAAGGCGTAGGCGGCGCGGCGGTCTTCGTAGGCGTCGTCGGGGTGAAAGAACCAGCGGGCGCGCTGTTTCGCCATTTCGGCATACAGCGAAGCGAGAGAACCGTCGGAGCGTGCGGCGCTGCGGGCCAGGCGCGTGTCGCGCGAGCGGCGGTCTTCGTCGACGTCGATGTCGGCGCCGGCGCGGCCTTCGCGGGCGAGGTCGTCGGGTGAGGCGCCGAGCACGCGGGCGGCGTCGAGCAAGAACGCGCTCGGCGCGTGCTCGCGGCCGCGCAGGTCGACGCGTGGCGCTGTCAGCAACAGCGACGTCTGCGCCGACGCCAGCGCCGTCATCCACCACACGCCCTCGAGGCCCGTCGACGTCGACGTGGCGCTGCCGAGGCGCTCTTCGTCTTGCAGCCGCAAGACCTTCTGGCCGAGGGCCCGGTTCAGCCGCGCCCGATCGGGATCGCTCAAGAGTCCGGAGCGCGGCGCCGGCTGCGGCAGCTCGCCCTCGACGACGCGGGCGATGGCGACGTGGTCGAAGCGGCGGCCGCACAGGTCGGGCACGGTGAGCACTTCGACGGCGTCGTCGTCGACGTCGGTCTCGTCGTCGAGCCACGGCTGCGACAAGAACTCGCGCTCGACCAGCCGCACCAGTGCGGGCAATTCGACAGCGGCAACCGGTGCCCCGACGCGGCCGACGCCGGCGCTGAGGCGGGCGACCAGCTCTTTCACTTCGGCGCCGCCGAGCCCTTTGGCGTCGTCGACGGCGTCGCTGACGGTGCGCAACCAGGTCGTGAAGTGCAGCGCCAGCGGCGCCGACAGCGGCAGCGCCAGCGACAGCGCCAGCACGGGCTCGATCACGCCGAGCACAAATTCGACGTCGACAGCGCGATCGGGATCGCGGTCTTTCAGGCGCTGCAGGCGGTGGCGGTATCCACCATGCGGGCGCGTCTCGTCTTCGACGTCGCGGCGCGCCGCTGCTTTGCGCAACGTCGACAGCACGCGGCTGCCGTCGTCGGTGCCGATGTTCTGTCGCCGGGCGGGCGACGTCAGCACCGACAGCAGGCGCTCGCGGGGCGCCCCTTCGAGGCGCAGCGCGGCGAGGTCGAGCAACAGCCGCGCGGCCGGGCTCTCGATCAGCGCGCGACGACGACGGCGCACCGGCACGCCCTGCAGGCGCAGCGCATCGAGAAACGCCGGCACCTGCCGCTCGTCGCGCACGGCCACCGCGATGGACGCGGGCCGCGCCGACTCCGACGACGACGACGACGACGCGGTTCTGCGCCACGCAGCGACGGCGCCTGCGACGAATCTGGCTTCGGCGGCGGCGTCGGCGGCGAGTCTGACGGCGACGTTGGCGTCTGCTGCGGTGCCGTCGGCGAAGACTTTGGCTCTGAATTCGCCGAGGGCGCCGGCTGCTTCGACGACACTGACGGCGTCGACGTCGACGCCGGCGTCGGTGGATCCTTCGACGGCGCGGTAGACGACGTCGACGCCGCGCAGGGCGGCGCGGCCCGGCTGATCGTCAACGGGCAGGCGCAGGGTGACGGGCACGTGTTTGCCGAGGGCGGCGAAGACGGCGACGTCGAGGGCGCTGGCGTCGACGGCATCTTCGACGACGACGCGGTCGACGCCGCGCAAGAACCCCGGCGGCACGCCGAGGGCCAGCCACGAACGCGCGCGTTCGAGGGCTGTGGCGTCGTCGACGACGTTTTGCCGCTGCAGCGCCTGCTCGACGCTGCGAACGCGCTCGAGCAGCTGGCGCACCTCGGCCGGGCGCCCTTGGTCGTTGTGGCCGTCGTCGTCGACGTCACCGGTGACAGCGTCGAGCAAATTCTTCGCAGACGTGCGCGCGTGGATCAGCTCTTGGCGCAGAGCGTCGAGGCCGGGGGCCAGCCGCGGCAACAGCGGGTTGCCGCTCTCGGCGAGCACGGCGGCGG
>JANNAY010001147.1:0-1986 GCA_031384945.1 Deltaproteobacteria bacterium | reverse complement strand
CCGTCGAAGAGGTAGAGCGAGAAGCGAGCGACGCCGACGAGGTTGATGACGATCTCGCTGACGACCTGCACGACCTCTCTGAAGCTCAGCGTCGAGTGCAGCTGGTACGAGGCGATGTAGAGGTTGGCGAGGTTGTTGTGCTCGGCCTCGATCTCCGCATAGCGCTGCTGGTAGTCGAGGTTCAGCGTCTCGACCTCTTGAAACGATCTCAGCAGGCGCGTGCGCTCGGCCTCGAGCTCGGCCACCTGGCGCTTCAAGGCTTCGACCAACACGTCACCCGACGGGGTGCCGCCATGCCGGCGGGCCACATCGACTTCAGCTTCGAGCGAGGCGAGACGAAAGCGCAGGCGCTCGTTCTCGGCGAGGATCTCTTTCGTGAAAGAGAGGCCCTTCTCGAAGAGATTGACGAACTCTTCGTGCCCTTCGCCGTCGGGCTTCTTCGTCGCTGTCATGACCGCACTCCTGTCCGCCCCGCGACGGCTCTGGGCTGTCCCCCGACATCCCGTCCGAGGACATCCCACATGCGAGCCCCGCTTCTCAAGCTGTTCTTTGTTTCGGTCATCCGTCACCTGACAGGACGCGCGCGAGCTGCAGCGCCAGCTCGTCGAGCGCCATGCGGTGTGCGGCACCGTGAGCGGCCGCCGCAGCCTGCGGCATGCCGTCGATGGCCGCCGTCAACGGCGACTCGGTCCACAGCGGCGCGCCCGCGTCTCTGAGGGCTTTGGCGCCTTCGCTGCCGTCTTTGCCCATGCCGGTGAGCACGACGCCGAGCACCTTGTCGCGGCCGTAGGCAGCCGCGGTGCTCAGCAACACGTCAACCGAGGGCACCCACCGATCGCTCGGCCCGGGGTCGACGACGCCGACTTTGACGGCGTCGCCGACGAAGCCTTCGACGCGCATGTTGCGGCCGCCGGGGGCGATGCGGATGTGTCCTGGCTGCACGAGCTCGCCGTGCCACGCTTCGCGCACGTCGAGGCCCGACACCCGCGACAAGCGATCGGCAAAGGCCTCGGTGAACCGCGGCGGCATGTGTTGCGCGATCAGCACCGGCTGCTTCGGCGCCTTTTTCTGCAGCGACGTGAAGATGTCGCGCAGCGCCCGCGGACCACCGGTCGACGCGCCCATCACGACGAGCGATCGCCGGCCCGGCAGCGGCGCCGGCGCCGCCTGCAGCAACCACGGCGGCGGCTCTTTGTGCTGCGTCAGCGCGCGGATGCGCGAGATCAGCTGACTGCCGAGCCGCGCCATCTCTGACGGCCGCGCCGGTTTGACGACGAAGTCGCGGGCGCCGAGCTCGAGTGCCTGCAGCGCTGCCTCGGGCCGCGCGTCAGAGGTGATGACGATGACCGGCGTCGCCTTGGTCTTTTGCAAGATGCGCAAGAACGTGAAGCCGTCCATGCGCGGCATCTCGAGGTCACAGGTGATGACGTCGGGATTGGTCTCGTTGACGAGCTGCAGCGCGACGGCGCCGTCCATGGCGCGGCCGACGACGTCGCAGCCGCCCTCTTCAAGGGCCTGCGCGATCGCGCCCCGCAGCGGCGCGCTGTCGTCGACGATCAAGACGCGCGGCTTGAGCCCGTCGTCGACAGGAAGCCCCTCAGATGAATACCCGCGCGTCATGTGAAGCCGCGGCGGTAGGCGAGGCCTCGGCGCAGGGGCCAGGGCTCGAACGGATTCTCGACGTGCAACAGCGACTCCGAGTGTCCGAGGACGAGGGCGCCGCCAGGGCGGAGGCGACCATGAAAAGCGTCGACTGCTTTGGCCCGCGCCGGGCCAGAGAAGTAGATGAGTACGTTTCGGCAGAAGACAATGTCGAACGTTGGCAGCTTCTCGACGGCGGCCGCGTCGACGAGGTTCACAGTCTCGAAGCGGGTGTGCATCAACACACGCGGTGCTGGCGTGCGAATGACCTCGAGACCGGCGCCTTTGGCGACGCCTTGGACGGGCGTGGCGTCGACGAAGAAGGCGGCTTCTGCGGGGTCGAGG
>JANNAY010001138.1:0-2724 GCA_031384945.1 Deltaproteobacteria bacterium | reverse complement strand
GCACGATGGTGCATGTTCATCCAGATGACCTCGTCGGGGGGCACCAGCTGGCGCGGCACCTTCAGCATGTCACCCAACTTGCTTTCGTACATCTTGAGAAGCGTCTGCTCGTTGCGTTTCAGATACGCACGCGCACCCTCGTGCGTCGGCTGCTTCTTCAGCACCTTCTCGACGAGCTCGAGCGATCCTGAGAAGTCGCCGAGCTCGAACAGCTCGCGCGCGCCGGTCATCAGCGCTTCGCATTCGTCGGGCGGCGTCGCAGGCGGCAACGGCGCTGGCGGCGGCTTCGACGTTGGAGACGCCATCGACGTCGTGTTCGTCGCCGTGTTCGTCGGCGGCGGCGGCGCAAACGTCGGCGTCGGTGCAGGCGCGGGCGTCGGCGGCAACGACATCTCTGCCGACGGCAACGGCAGAGGCCGCGCGATCTCGACGGGCGGCACCGAGGCACCCGAGGCTCGCTTCAACAACGACTCGAAAGCGGTGGCGCGGCTGTTGTCGGCGACGTCGACGTCGACGGCGACCGCCGGGCCGGCGTGCTCGTCCCATGGAGAAAAAGAAGTGGCGGACGGCGGCGGCGCGGTCGTCGTCGTCGGCGGATTCGGCAACGACGCCGCGGTCGACGTCGTCGGCGTCGGCGTCGGCGTCGGCGTCCGCGGCTCGTCGAAGCGGACGCTTTGCTTGACGATCGCTGACTCGTGCAGCTGCGACGACGGTTGCGGCTGCGGCACGCCCTGCGCGGGCGTGACCACCGGCGCGCCGGGC
The DNA here is from genome assembly GCA_031384945.1 of Deltaproteobacteria bacterium. Lineage (GTDB taxonomy): Bacteria > Myxococcota > UBA727 > UBA727 > VGSZ01 > VGSZ01. The sequence continues at coordinate 1,962 of JANNAY010001138.1, read as the reverse complement.
TCGTCGTAACGCAGGCTCTGGCGGGCGGGTGCACGCTCTTCGAGCCCCGGCGCGCCCGACGGCGGCAACCGGATCGACGGCTCACGCGGCGGCAGGGGGTCGTTGTCGTAGTTCTCGCCGAAGCGGCGGACGTTCTTGACCACGCCCTCTTGCAGCTGCGGTCCTGGCGTCGTGGGCACCTGCACCGTCGGCAGCACCGGCGGCGCCTCGATCAGGTCGCTCCACGCCGAGGCGTGCACGGGTTGGGTGGAGAGATCGTTGGTCGGCAGGCGCATCGGCATCGGCGTCGGCGCGCGCACGCGCTGCAGCCCCGGCGCGGGCGGCGGCATGACTTCGTCGTCGTCGACGGGGATGGGCGGCGCGTTCGGAGCGGTCGGAGCGGCCGCCGCCAATGCATCGGGGGGGGACGGCGCGGGGGACGGCGCGGGAGACGGCGCGGGAGACGGCGCGGGAGACGGCGCGGGAGACGGAGACAGCGCAGGAGACACCGGCACCGACGCCGTCACCTCAGACTTGGGCACGTCGAGGCGAAAGGCCTGCCGAACGAACGAGACGTACTGCAGCGCCGCGGGGTGCTGCGGTTCGACCTCGAGGATGCGGTACCAGCTCTCCAACGCACGCGCGGGGTCGCCGGCGGAGTAGTGCCGCATTCCTTCTTCGAGCCAGGCGCTGACGGGGGCGGTGTGCATCACTCAGCTCGATTGGAACAGAAGGGAGGCTTCGCCGCCAAATCTTGCCTCTCAACTCTTCGAAGCGATCCGATCTGCGACGCCTTTGAGCATCTGAACGGCGCGCTCGAGCGGTTCTTGCACCGCTTTGAGCGCCTCGATGTCTTGCATTTGCATCGCGCGGCGCGCTCGCTCTTTCACGACGTCGACTTTCTTCAGGGCGTCATCGCCGAAGTCGGAGGCGGTGATGAACTCGCGCACCGACGGCAAGAGCTTCTCGATGTCGCGCAGCGAACGATCGACGTCGTTCTTCAGCGTGGCGAACAGCTCGGTGTTCTTCTCGCTGACTGCGAATTCTTCGTTGGCGGCGAGAATGCGCTTCATCTCGTCTTCGGAGAGGCGGTTCGTCGCCGTCACCTGGATGCTTTGCTCTTGCCCCGTGCTCTTGTCTTTGGCCGAGACCGAGACGATGCCATCGGGCGAGATGTCGAATTTGACGTCGATCTCGATCTCGCCGCGGGGCCGCGAGGGCAAGCCCGTGAGCAAGAACTCGCCGAGCAGCTCGTTCTGGTTGGCGACCTCAGAGTCGCCCTGCAGCACGACAATCTTTACAGCGGTCTGGTCATCGCGGACCGTCGTAAATGTATGCATCGCCGACGTCGGCACCGTCGAATTCGCCGGAATCAGCGTATTGAAATAACCGCCAGCGATCATGATGCCGAGGTGGTGGGGGGTGACGTCGAGCAGCAGCAGATCGGGCTGCTTGCCCTGCTCTTGCGTGCCCATGAGCGCGGCAGCTTGCACGGCAGCGCCGAGGGCAACGACCTCGTCGGGGTGCACCGACTTGGCGGGGTCGATGCCGAAGTAGTCCTTCACGACTTGCTGCACCTTGGGCATGCGCGTCTGGCCGCCGACGAGCACGACCTCTTCGATCTCTTCTTTCTGGATGCGCGCCTCTTTCAGCATGCGATCGCAAATCTCGACCGTGCGCTCGACGAGATCGGCGGTCATGTCTTCGAGCTTCTCGCGGCTCAGCGTGCGCATCAGGTGCAGCGCGTCGCTCTTGCCAGAGTTGAGCGGCCCACTCGCCGACGGCGACATGATGAACGGCAAATTGATCTCTGTCGTCGTCGTGACCGACAGCTGCATCTTCGCCTGCTCGGCGGCGTCGCGCAGGCGCTGCAGGGCCATGACGTCGGTGCGCAGGTCGAGACGGTGCTCTTTGGCGAAGCCAAAGACGAGCCACTCGACGATGCGTTGGTCGAAGTCTTCGCCGCCGAGGTAGGTGTCGCCG
>JANNAY010001091.1:0-2842 GCA_031384945.1 Deltaproteobacteria bacterium | reverse complement strand
CTCGCCGGCGACGGGCTCGCACAAGCGCCACGCGAAAGAGCAGGCGCAGCTGATGAGCGATGCGTTGGGCATGCACATCGAAGCTGGCCACTGAGCAGCTGACCGCAACCGTGAGCAGCATTTGACCTCGACAAGCGATGTCACGCACGGGGCCCTGCATGGGGGGCCTCTCGCGGGGGTGGTCGTCGTTTTGGTGCGCACGCACGCGGCCGGCAACGTCGGCAGCGTCGCCCGCCTCTGCGGCAATTACGGCGTCAAGATGCGACTCGTCGACGTGCAGTGCGATCCGATCGGCAAAGAGGCGCGCACGTTCGCCGTCGGCGACCTGCGTCCGCTCGATGAGATGGCGCTGTTCTCGTCGCTCGAAGAAGCCGTCGACGACCTCGACGTCGTCGTCGGCACGTCGTCGAAGCTGTTGGCGGCGACCGAGGCGCCTGTGTTTGACGTCGACAACGCCCGCCGCTTGCTGCCCCACGGCGACGAACGCACGGCTTTTGTCTTCGGCAACGAACGCGAAGGGCTCACCGTCGAAGAGTCCGTCGTCTGCGACCGCGTCGTTCGCTTGCACACGCCGGGCTGGCACAACTCGCTCAACCTCTCGCACGCCGTGGGTGCGGTGTTGGCGCTGCTGACGTCGGCGTCTTCGGCGGCTTCGTCGACGACGCCAGCGCCGGCGTTGTCGCCGAAGACACGCGAGCGCCTCATCGATGATTGGCTGCTGATGCTGCAAGACGCCGACTACTTCAAGTCGACAGCGCCGGCCGAATTTCGCGTGAGGCTCGCGCGGCTCGTCGACAAATTCGACGTCGACGACAAAGACGCGGCGCTGCTGCAGGGCATGCTGCGAAAGTTGGCCGAGCGCCGCTGAGGCGTTGCGATCGCGGCCCCAACGCCGCAGACGAAGCGGGTGTCGTCGTCGTCTGACATTCTGCTCGTCGCCCTGAACGCCCGCTGGTCGCACGCGTCGTTCGCGCTGCGTTGCTTGAAGGCCAACCTCGGGCCGCTCGTCGATCGTTGCACGATGCTCGAGCGCACCATCGACGACCGCGCTGCCGACGTCGTCGAAGCCATTCTCGAGAAAAACCCACGCATCGTCGGGCTTTCTACCTACATCTGGAACGCCGAAGAGATGCTCAGCATCGCCCGGCTGCTGCGGGCGCTGCGCCCCGACATCGTGCTTGTCGTCGGCGGACCCGAGGTCTCGCACGAGATCGACCAACAAGAGCTCTGCCGCCTCGCGCACCATGTGATCAAGGGCGAAGGTGAGGTGGCTTTTCGTACACTGTGTGAGCACATCCTGCGCGAGCGCGCGACCCTCGCGCTGATGCCCGAGCACGTCATCGAAGGCGGCAGCCCCGACCTCGCCGCCCTCGCCAGCGCCTACGCCTACTACGACGCCGTCGACGTCAAAGACCGCGTCGTCTACGTCGAAGCCAGCCGCGGCTGTCCGTTCACCTGCGAGTTCTGTCTCTCGTCGCTCGACGAGAAGGTGCGCAGCTTTCCCCTCGAGCCCTTTCTCGCGGAGATGCAGAAGCTGCTCGACCGCGGTCTCAACACGTTCAAGTTCATCGATCGCACCTTCAACCTGAAGATTGAGACGACCGAGCGCATCATCCAGTTCTTTTTAGACCGCCTGCGTCCGGGGCTGTTCGTGCACTTTGAAATGGTGCCCGACCGCTTGCCCGACTCGCTGCGGGCGCTGCTGCAGAAGTTCCCCGCGGGCGCCTGTCAGCTCGAGGTGGGTATCCAGACGTTCGACGCGGCCACCGGGGTGCGCATCCGGCGCAAACAAGATGTGGTGAAGCTCGAAGACAACATTCGTTTCCTCAAGGGTGAAACTGGCGTTCACATCCATGCCGACTTGATTGTAGGACTGCCCGGCGAAGACCTCGCCTCGTTCGGTCGCGGCTTCGATCGGTTGTACGCGATGGGGCCGCACGAGATTCAGGTGGGCATCTTGAAGCGCTTGCGCGGCGCCCCGATCGCCCGGCACAGCGACGAGCACGCGATGGTCTACAGCGACGCCCCGCCCTACGAGATTCTGCAGAGCAAGGCGCTCAGCTTCAGCGAGGTGCAGCGCATGAAGCGCTTCGCCCGCTTCTACGACCTCGTCGTGAACCACGGTCGCTTTCCGCAGACGGCGGCGCTGCTGTTGGGTGACGCGCCGTTTTCGCGGTTCCTCGCGTTCTCGGACTGGCTCTTCGGCGAGACCGGCGCGCGCCACGGCATCGCCCTGCCGCGGCTGGCCGAGCTCATCGGCAGCTGGCTCATCGACGTCGACGGCACAGCCCACGACGTAGCCCACGGCGCCATCGTCAGCGACCTCGGCAAAGGAAAGCTGCCGACGGCCCTCGTCAAAGGCATCCCTCAGCGGCAGCTGCGCCACCACGCGGCGTCTTGAGCGGTCAGGTGACGTCGACGTCGACGCTGCGTTAGGGTCCGCGCTTCCCTCGTCAGACGCCCACGGAGCGCACGCCATGGCCGACCACACCGCCAACCTCGCCGGCATCAAGTCACCGAACCCCTTCTGGTTGGCGTCGGCGCCGCCGACGAACACCTACGGGCAGGTGGCGCGCGCCTTTGAGATGGGATGGGGCGGGGCGGTGTGGAAGACGATCGGCCAGCCCATCGTCAACGTGTACTCGCGCTACGGCGGCGTCGACATCGGCACCAACAAGCTCGTCGGATTGAACAACATCGAGCTCATCACCGACCGCCCGATCGAAGACAACATCAAAGAGATGGCGCTGTGCAAAAAGCGCTATCCCAAACACGCGCTGATTGCGTCTCTCATGGTCGAGTCAAACCGCGAAGCGTGGCACGAGATCGTCAAGCGCACGCA
>JANNAY010001037.1:0-1966 GCA_031384945.1 Deltaproteobacteria bacterium | reverse complement strand
CCCGCTCGTCTTCGACCACGAGGCAGCCGCTCGCGGTCTCGAAGCCTGTGGCAAATCCTTCTCACGCGTCGCCTTCGCCTTCGCCTTCGCCGACGTCGCCTTCGCCTTCGCCCTCGCCGACGTCGCCTTCGCCCTCGCCTTCGCCCTCGCCGACGACGCTGCAGCGGCCGTCGAGGCACACTGCCTGCGAAGAGTCGCCGCAGTCGCTGTCGTCGTTGCAGACAGCGCCAGCGCCCTCTCGGGGACAACCAGCGAGCAACGTCAGGACGAGAACAACAAAAGAACGCACGCCGTCACTGTACGCGCCAAGGTCCAGAACGCGCACGCGTCGCCGCTGCCAGCAACGACCCAGCGCAAGCACAGAACAACCGGCCGGTTCAGGCGCCGATGCCGTGCAGCTGTTCACTCTCGACGATGCGCGTGCGATCACGCGTGTCGTCGTAGGCCAGGCGCACCATCGCCTTGCCGACGACGTCGACGGTGATGGGCGCGTACCGGCGCTGCTTGCCGACCACCGCGAACACCGCACGAGCGACCGGCAGCGCGATTCTCTCGCCAAGACGCTGGTCTTTGCGCGTGCCCTCGTCGTCGAGAAACGACGGACGCACCACCGTGAGCTGCGCGAAGCCCAGCGACTGCAACGCGCTCTCGGCCTCGCCCTTGGTCTTCAAATAGAAATTGCCCGACGCGCGGTTCGCGCCCACGGACGAGCAGAGCACCAAACGCTGCGCGCCCTTGTGCAACGCAGCTTCGCCAAAGGCGACGACGGCGTCGTGGTCGACGGCGCGAAAGGCGGGCTTCGATCCTGCTTGCTGGATGGTGGTGCCCAGGCAGCAGAACGCGACGCCGACCGCGTCGGGGATCTCGAGCTGCATCGCCGACATGCTCTGCACGTCGGCCACCTTCGAGACGAGCTTCGGGTGCTTGAGCGACAGCACCTTGCGCCCGATGGCGGTGACGCGTTTGACGTCGTCACGAGCGAGCAAATGGTGCAGCACACGCGCGCCGACGGCGCCCGATGCTCCAGTGATCACGACGTTGCTCATGCGTTGCTCCCGACGACGACGCCGTGGCGGCCCCAGAATTGTGCGAGGGCGTCGTTCATCGACGCCGCACAGTGCTCCATCAGCGAAAAGTGCGAGCCGACGTCAAGGACGGTGAGCTCGCCTCTCGGCAACTGCTCGACCATCTGCCGCATGGTGGCCAGCGTGGTGAGCTTGTCGCGCTGGCCAGCGACAACGAGGGCCGGCACGTCGACGTCTTTGAGCCGCGCCCACGCGTCGTGCTTGCCGAGGTGCCGCAAAATGGTGAGAAAAAGTTCGCCGTCGAGCTCTTTGTAGCCGCGGGCCGCCGCCGTGAAGGTGCGCTCGTCGAGCTCGGGCTGCACCAGACCGACGCGCACAAAGGCCGGAATCAACGACGGGTGGTCGGCGACAAAGGCGACGACGCGTTCGACGGCGCCGCTGTTCTTCGCCAGACGGGCCAACAGCGAATCGAAGAGCGCGACGCCGCGGTCGCCGGCGCGGCGCATGCCCGGCAGGTCGTCGAAGACGCGGCCTGCGACGCCATTGTGCAGCGCCAAGGTCAACAAGCGGTCGCCGAGCAGCGGCGCCGCCTCAACGAGCACCTGCACGCCCATCGACCAACCCAGCGCGTGAAATTTGTCGAAGCCGACGGCATCGGCGACGGCGACGACGTCTCTGGCGTGGGCGTCGACGTCGAGGGCGCGGGCGCCGCCGAGGGGACGTCCGCTCTTGTGCAGACCGCGCGTGTCGAAGCTGACGATGCGAAAGTGGCGGCGAAAGCGCTCGATGGTGAGGCGCCAGGTCAACACGGTGGCACCGAGCCCGTTGACCAGCAGCAGCGCCGGACGGTCATCGCTTTCACCCCCGAGCGCGCCGCCGTCACCCCCGCCGTCGCCCCCGCCGTCGCCCCCGCTGTCGCCGCCGCTGTCGCCGCCGCTGTC
>JANNAY010001034.1:0-10708 GCA_031384945.1 Deltaproteobacteria bacterium | reverse complement strand
CCTCGACCGCCTCGGTGGCCGATCGAAAGCGTTCTGCGTGCCGCTGCACTACCGTTTTCACCAGGCCAGCAACGACGGCGGCTACGACCTGCGCCGCTTGCTCGACGACACGGTGACGAAGACGCGGCCCAAAGACGTCGTCACCTTTGTCGACAACCACGACTCGCAGCCGCTGCAGGCGCTCGAGTCGCCGGTGGCGTCGTGGTTCAAACCATTGGCGTATGCAACGATATTGCTGCGTCGCGATGGCTATCCTTGTCTCTTTTACCCCGACTACTTCGGCGCCGACTACGACGACGTCGGCAAAGACGGCCTGCGACACCATGTGCATTTGCCGTCACACAAATGGATCATCGATCGCCTGCTGTTCGCCCGGCTGCACCACGCCTGGGGCCCGCAGATCGACTACGTCGATCATTGGAACCGGGTGGGGTGGACGCGCCTCGGCGACGAGCAACACCCCCTCGCGATGGCCGTGCTGATCAACGACGGCGACGAGGGCAGCAAGTGGATGGACGTCGCCCGCCCCAACGCCCGCTTCGTCGATCTCACCGAGCACGTGCGCACGCCGGTCTTCACCAACGAGCACGGCTGGGGTGACTTTCGCGTGCACGGCCGCAGCCTGTCGGTCTGGGTGCAAGAGCCCCACAAAGACGTCGTCGACAATCGCCTCGTGCCGCACAAGGTCTGAGAGGGTGAAGCCCGATCCGGGAAAGAAGCGCGACAAGGCGCGGCTCGACGACAAGAAGTCGAAGAAAGCGGCGGCCAAGGCGGCGCGCAAGGCGGCGTCGTCGACCGAGGCTGAGTCGTCGGCGTGGGAGGGTCAGCTGCGCAGCCTGCGCGGCGCCAACCGCAAGATCGCCTTCGACGCCGCCTGCAAGGTCGACGCGGTCCGCACCGTCGACTTCGTCTGGGCGCTCATCAACGCCGGCGCTGAAGGGCGAAACCTCCACGAGCTGGGCGCCTTGCTGGTCAGCCGCGGCGCAGACTCTGTCGTCGACGACGCCTTGAGCGGCCGCTTCGGCAACCTCTCGATCCACGACCACGCCCCCGACGCCGCCTACGACGCCTACCCGCGCATGCAGGCGCAGCTGCACCGCTTGTCGATCCACGACGTCGAGCGGCGGCTGCGCGCGCTCGGCGCCCTCGGTGACGTGCCGCCTGCGCGCGCTGGGCCCTTGCTCGCCACGCTGCTCGACGATCCGCGCATCGTTGAGGTGCCGGCCCTCGCCGCCGCCGTCGCCGAGGCGCTGTTGGTGCTCGAGCCCTCGGTCGTCTGGCTCCTCCGCGGCCACGCGCCCGCCCTCATGGCGACGGTCGCTGGACTCAGAAGCGGACGCCTCGTCGACGACGCCGCCGCCGTCACCGCCTTTGTCGCCGCCATCAGCGCGCTGCCCGTCGCTGATCAGCGGCGCAGGCTGAACGAGGCCATGTTGCCAGCGTCGTCGACGTCGTTGCCGGCCGAGCAGCGCTTCGCGTTGTTGCGGCTCACGGCTCTCTGCGCCGACGCCGCTGCCGCCAGCGCTGCCGTCGAGCGGTTGTGGCGCCACGACAAAGCCAGGGCTGTCGACGTCGTCCTCGCCGTCCCCGACGTAAACGTCGTCGTCACCGTCGACGTCTGCGACGGCCTCGACGTCGATGAAGCCTTTGACGTCGTCGGCCCCCGCTTCGCCGTGCGCGAGGTGCGCGATCGCTTTTTCGCGTCGCGCCACCGCCGCCATCCGCGCGTGCTCGACGCTGCGCTCCGCCACCTCGTCGACGATCCCGTCTGCGCCGTCGCGTATTTGCGCGAAAACCTCGACCCGCGCGCCATCGAAGAGATCGTCGCCGCCTTTGCCGCCGCCGTGGGCGCCAACGCCGAGCACGTCGTCCGCGAGCTGCTGCTGGGGCTGTTGACGACGTCGCTCGGACCGGCGTCGCGGCAACCCACCCACAGCTTGAGCGCCATGCTCGCGAACCTCGCGCCGTCGCCGTGGTCACCGCTGATCGTGCGTTGCTTGCGCGCGTGGCGTCCGCAGTCTGGCGTCCACGTCACAGCCATCGACGCGGCGATCGAGCGCATCAATCCGTGAGGCCAGCGAACCGATCCGCGCGGTCGGGCGTAGACCCCAGATGCGCGCCTTTCACTCCTGCGTCGTCGTCGCCTGCTTCTGCTCCGGCGTCGCCGTCTTCGTCACCGCGCTGCTGCACTCTTAGTTGTTACATAAGCGCTTAACGCATCGACGAGGTCGAGGCCGCCTTTGTGAGCGCGGGCGAAGCGGTAGTCGCTGCGGCCGCCTTCGAAGCCTTCGATGTCTTCGAGGTCGAGGTTGCCGTCGAAGGTGGCGGCGGTGAGCCAGGCGCCACCTTGCGGATCAGGCTCCCACAGCGCGCCGATGGCGGCGCGCTCTTCGGCGAGCAGCAGCAGGTTGCGCCGCATGCGGTTGTCTTGCTTCTCGTGCACGCGGACAACGAACACGCCCGGCGCCTCGAGCTTGCCGCGGGCCTTGATGATGTCGTGGGCCGCGAGCTCGGCCTTCTTGGCGTTCTGCGACAGCGTGCGCACCTCGTCATCGAGGCCGAGGGGCAGCTCGCTGCTCTCGACCAGCGCCGCCGCCAGGCGATCGTTGAAGAGCAGCGCCTGCGCGCGCTCCATCGTCACGGCGGCTTCGTCCATCGCGAGGGCGAGGCGCTCGCCCACCGGCGAGAGCTTGTGGCCGCGGCCGGGGCTGTCGACGGCGCGGGCGTCTTCGTCGGCTTCGGGCCACGGCACGACGCCCTTGCGCACGAACTTCACGGCCGAGAGCAGGCCGTCGAAGTCGTGGTGGGCGACGACGACGTCGACGACGCCAGCGCGGGCGACGACGTCGGGTGTCACCAGCTCAGGGCAGGCGTGCGCGATCTTGTTGGGCACGAGCAAGAAGCGCGGGTCGTTCGCGTAGTGGGCCCACGCTTCTTTGTGCTCGTGGTGATCGATGTAGAGCGCGAGCCGGTCACCGAGCGCATCGACGAAAGGACGCGTCTTCGACTTCCACTGCGCGGCGGCAGCAAAGGCGACGTCGACGACGACGGCGCGTCCGCTCGGGGCTTTTGGAAGGTGTCTTGGATGCGTGACCCAGAGAAAGCGCTGCACAGGTCTGCGTACAGAGCGACGTCGTGACAAGCAACGTCAACGCACGTCTATCCGTTGAGCGTGCCGTCGAGCGCATGCAGCACCACGCCCAGCGGGACGCTGTCGACGGGCGCTTCGTCGTCGACGAAGAAGGCGAGAGAGAAGCCGGCCGCGCTGTCTTCGTTCACCAGCCCGCGTTGTCGTGCCAGCGCGTTGTGGCCGCTGTCGACGGTGAGGTCGGCGCCTTCGACGAGGGCGGTGACGCGGGCGGCGGCGCTGTCGTCGTCGACGGCCCACAGCTCGCATGCGCAGCCGTCAAACGTGAACGAGGCATCAGGCTCGCGCTCGGTCTCGCTCTCGAGCGAGCGCGCGACGCGGCCCTTCTTGTCGACATAGCGAATGACGCAGGGCTCGATGGCGAGGCCCGTCTCTTTGACGCGCGCTGCGCCAGCCGTGTCGCGGCCCGCGTCAAAGGGGTCGGCCTCGTCGGCGGATGCATCGATGCTGTCGGCGCGGACGACGGCGAAGAAGCCCATGCGCACCGACTCGCCCTGCACCTTGAGCACGTAGAGCGACGGCAGCGCGTCTCTGACGACGACGCCAGCGCGCAGCTGCTCTTGCACGAGAAACTTCGCGCGCGCCGGACGCGCCTTGAGCAGCCCCACCACGTTGCGCGGATCGCGCGCCAGCAGCGCAGCGGCCGCGTCGTCGTCGACGTTGCGGCCGGCGACGAGGGCGCCGGGGTCGACGCGGTTTTGCAACGGACGCACACCACGAAAGGGACGAACCACGGCCATAACGCCGTTGCTAACACGCGTCGCCGCGGTCTCTCTGAAAGCCAGCCGCCGCGCCGCAACGCTCATCGGACATCTGCGCTCCACGACATTGCTGATGGGCGGATGTGCGACAACAGCGCCAAAAGCGGAACCTCCACTCGCATCGGCGAAACCGTCGAAGCCTTTGAAAAGGCGTGAGAATTCGCCGTCTGCTTCAACGGATCCTTCGCTTTTGCCTACCTCCGCGCACTGTGTCCCATCGACGGTGCCGCTGATGCCCGGATCAGCAACGGCGACCCCTTAATGCCTCAACGCGACTGGATGGGAGTTCGGACGCGCTGAGGAGAGAGTCGATGAACAAGCAGACGATGAGCGCGATGGCGGCGGTTGTGGTGGGGCTCTCGGGCTGCGTCGCCGACCTCGGCGGTGACGAAGGCGTCGCAGGCGTCGACGGCTCCAAAGACGAAGCTGCCGTGATCCTCGGCGCCATCGATTGGCAAGAGGCGTCGTCGATCGCTGAGGGCACCGCGCAGCGACAGAACGCCAGGGCCGTCGCCTACCTCGACATCCCGTCGGCGGGCTCGCGCTGCACGGGGTTCTTGATCGCGCCCGACGTCATCATGACGAACCACCACTGCATCCCGCAGGCGTCGGCGGCGCAGGGCGTGTCTGCCTACTTTCACTACGAGCAGGGCGCGTCTGGCGACACCCCCGTCGACTGCAGCGTCTTCATCGGCAACGACGACGCCCTCGACTACGCGCTGTTGCAATGCCCTTCGCGTCCCGGCGACAGCCTCGGTGTCGTCGAGCTCGACGCGCGCAACGCCCGCCGCGGCGAGGGCGTCTACGTGATTCACCAGAACTGCGACTACTACTCTGACGCCAACTGCGCGCCGACGAAGAAGCTGTCGCCGGGCGCCGTGCAGGTCATCAACAACGAGATCGGACACAGCGCTGACACCCTCGGCGGCTCGTCGGGCTCGCCGCTCTTTGCCGGCGACAGCCACAAGGTCATCGGGCTGCACCACGTTGGCACCGGCGGCAACGCGCAAGGACGCGGCACCATGAACTACGCCGTGCCGATGACGCGCATCGTGCCGGCCATTCAGCAGCGCTACCCCGGCGTGCAGCTCGGCGCCCGCGCGCCGACGACGGCGCCGGTGACGCCGCCGACCGCCGATCTCTACGAGCCCAACGACACCCGCGCCGGCGCCACCGCCGTGCAGCTGCCCTTCGCGTCGCAGGCGGCGCGCCTCGACAGCAACGACGTCGACCTGTTCACGTTCAACAGCGACGGCGGCGCGCGCACGCTGACGCTCAACTTTCGCCACGCGGCCGGCGACCTCGACCTCTACGTCTTCAACGCCAACGGCCAGCAGGTCGCCTCCTCCGCCGGCACCGCCGATGTCGAGCGCATCAGCAAAGCGATCCCCGCGGGGCAGGTCTTCGTCCGCGTCGTCGGCTACCAGAACGCCACCGGCGACTACGCCCTCACGCTGCGGTGATCGTGATCAGAGAGCCCGCGCGAGGCCCTGAAGTGGCTTTGGACTTCAGGAGCCTCGTGCCTGGGCTCTCGTTCTTCGAATGATCACGGCGTGAGGATCGTGCCGGCATCCGTCGTCGTCGCAGGCGTGCCGGCATCCGTCGGCGAAGTCGGCGAAGTCGGTGTCGTCGGCGAAGTCGGTGTCGTCGGCGCCACAGGCGTCGCATCGATGAGCAGCACGCCGTCGAGCAGGCAGGGACCGAGCTCGGCGGCGGTCTTCACCTTGGCGTCGGCGGCGCACAGCGCGCGGGCGCGGACGACGAGGTTGGGGCACGTCGCCTCGGTGATGAAGCACGCGCCGGTGTGTCCTGCCGGGCAGGTGACCTTGGTGGTGGCCCCGAACGGGACCTTGCCGATCTCGAGCACCTGCGAGAGCGCGGGGCGCGCGTCGATGACGACGGCCAGCAGCGCCCAGCCGACGATGGCGTCATTGTCGACGACGACGGAGGCAGCGGCGCGTCCACCGAAGCCCAAAGACCACGAGCTCAAACCCTCGCGACCGGCCAGCGCAGCGTCGAGCGGCAGCGCGAGGCCGCCGATCGAGACGACCTTGCCCTCGCCGGCCACGCGGCCGTTGAGCGTGGACAGGGCAGCGACGGGCAGGCCGACGTCGACGATGCCGGGGACGTCGAAGCCGCAGGCGTAGGCGTTGGCGCGAAAGGTTCGGCCATCGACGCGCGGCGTGTAGGCGGGCGCGGCCGGTCCGGCGTCGGGGACGGCGTCGACGGGGCCGGCGTCGGGCAGCACCTTCACGTAGCCCAGCGGCACCAGCAGATCGGGGTTCACCTTCTCGACGAGGCGAAACACGCCGTAGAAGGCGCAGCACACGAGCAGCACGCCAGCGAGCGGACGGCGCCAGGCAGCGGGCGCTGAAGTGTCGGCGTCGAAGTTGACGACGTCGACCAGGGGCACCTTTGCGGTGGGGCCAGCTTTTGCCGTTTGCTTCCCCGTCCCCGTCACCGTCCCCGTCCCCTCAGCAGCAGCAGCAGCAGCAGCAGCAGCAACTGCAGCAGGCACAGCGACGGCGGCGGCAGCAGCAGCAGGCGGACCGCCGGCGAGAAAGACCGCGGCGGCGCGTTCGGCGGGTCCGAGGTCGGCGGCGCCGGTGACGAAGGTGGCGGCGTCGTCTTTGCGGTCGGCGGCCCAGGCCAGCGTCGTCAACAGCAACCGCAACGCGCGATCTTTGGCGAGGTCGGGAAAGCGGGCGCGCAGCCGCGCGGTGGCGAGGCCGGCCTCTTCGACCTTGCCATCGACGACGAGGGCGAAGGCGTGGGCGACTTCGACGCGGGCGTCTTCGGCGGCGCGGGCGCCTTCTTTGAGCAGCGCGCGCCCCTCGTCGATCTGGCCGTGGGCGCGCACCAGGGCTGCGACGATGACGCGGGCGCGTCCGGCGAAGGGATTGGCGGCGAGGGCGGCCCTGGCGCGTTCGACGCTGCCGGCGGGGTCGGCGGCGAAGCTGGCGACGGCGAGGTCGACGTCGACATCGACGTCGCGGTCGGCGACGTCGACGACGGGGGCGGGCTTGCCCTCGAGGCGCGCGCGCAGCACCGCGGCGGCGCCGCCGGGCAGCTTCTCGAGCAGGTTGCGCAGCCGCCGCTCGGGCACGAGCCCCAGCGCGAGCTCGGCGCGCACAAGGGCCACGCGCAGCGCCTCGTCGTCGGGATGGCGGGCGCGACCCCAACGCAAGAGCGCATGACCATGGCGAAAGGCGCCGCAGGCCGCGTAGACGTCGGCGGCGATGACGACGTCAGCGGCGCTCTGCGGTGTGGCGGCGTCGAGCAGCAGCCGCGCGGCGCGGTTGCGCCCTTCGGCGACGGCGGCGCGGGCTTCGGCAAAGGCGGTGGCGCTCACGATGTCTCCTGACTGCCTGAGCGTGCCCGGTGCGCCCGCAAGACGTCGAGCGTGAGCATGTTGCTGGTCGCGCCAAGGGCGGTGACGACCGCGGCGCCGCAGACGGCGGCGTCGCTGCCGAGGTCGCAGAGTTCGTCGTCGGAGAGTTCGTCGACGTCAGCGACACCGACGCCGTGGCGGACGAGCCAGGCGAGGGCGGCGCCGAGGTAGGCATCGCCGGCGCCGGTGACGTCGACGGTCTTGGCTGCCACCGGTGCAATGAAGCGGCGGCGGTTGCGCGTGCACAGCAGCGACCCCTCTTCGCCGAAGGTCAAGAGCGCGAGCCGTGGCCCCTTGTCGAGCAGAAAGTCGGCGAGCACGTCGTCTTTCGCGTTTTTGCCACGCAGCGACACAGCCTCTTCGCGGGTCGCTTTGACGACGTCGGCGGCGCGGGCGGCGGTGTTGGCGAGCCGCAGCAAGAGCGGCAAAGAGGGAAACATGCCCGGCCGCAGGTTGACGTCGACGGAGACGAGGGCGCCGGCGTCGCGTCCAGCCTTGTGCAGGGCGGCGGTGGCGCGGCGCGACGACGGCGAGCGCAGGCTGACGGTGCCAGTGTGGACGACGGCGGCGCCGTTGACGGCGGCTCTGACGGCTTTGGCAGCGACGTCGGCTTCGTCGAGGGCGAGGTCGGCTGAGTTTTCGCGGAAGCCAAAAAACGACCGCTCGCCGTCAGCACTGACCTCGACGAGGGTGCAGCCGGTGCGGCGTCCGGCCTTTTCGACGACGCACGAGACGTCGACGCCCTCGTCTTGCAAGCCCTGCGTCAAGCGTGCGCCGAAGGGGTCTTTGCCCACCGCGGTCACCAACGTCGTCGCCACGCCCAGCCGCGCCAGCTGCACGGCGACGTTCGAGGGCGCCCCGCCCGACCGCGGGATCAGGTGCGGCGCGTCTTTGAGCGCCATTCCGGCAGCGGGTGCGAACAGGTCACACAAGACCTCGCCGAAGACGACGACGCCTCGCTTCGTCGCAGGAAGCTTCGTCGTCGGGCGGGTGCGCTTGCCAATCATGGGTTCTGGTACCGTCCACAGTCCTTATCGCACTCAGGAACGAGACGAGACGATGGCCGAAGCGCAGGCACGATCGCGAGACGGGGCCAAGCCCACCAAAGAAGAGAACAAAGAGATCATCGCCAAAGAGGTGACGGTCGTCTTCGATCGACTGCGAAAATCTCTGAAGCAGATCGCGCTCTACCGCCACAACGTCGACCGCTACGGCGAGTACCTCGAGCCCTTCACGACGGCGATGAAAGAGGTGCTCGACCGGCACCCGATGGTGTCGCTGAAGCTCGACGCCATGGGCTACAAAATCGGCCCGCACCTCGTCTTCGAAGACGACAGCCGCGAAAACAACATCGTCTACCCGCTCTGGCAGAACGGCATCCGTCTGCTGATGTTCAAGCAGGGCTGCTCGAGCGAAGAGCTGCAGAAGTTTTTCTTGCTGTGCATGCAGTCCGGCGACGCCGACAAGAAAGGCCGCGAAGACATCATCACAGCATTGTGGAAGGCGGAGCTCGAGCACATCGAGTACATCGTCGTCGAAGGCTTTAAAGCATTACCCGACGAAGACCTCGAAGAAGTCGAAATCGAAATCGAAAAAGTCGTCGCGTATCTGTACCGGCAATTGCAGTCGAACTCTGATGACTACCTGCGCTTTGCCCGCATCTCGTCAGAAGACCTCGATCTGCAGCTCGACTCGGTCGATTCGATGCGTGGCGCGGTCATCCAGGGCGTCACGTCGACGCCAGCTGACAAGGCGCGCGTGCAGGCGGGCTTGGTGCGCGAAGAGTCGCGCCAGCTCGGCAAGCTCGTGACCGTCTTGTTTCAGCTGCTCGAGCTCGACACATCAGAAGACAACTTCGAAGACGTCGCTGAAGCCTTTGTACAGCTGCTCGATGCGCTGATTCTGCAAGAGAACTTTACGGCGATCGATCAGATTCGCGCGCGGTTTCTTGTGTCGTCGAAGAAGCCGACACTGCCGGCGAACCAGCGCGACATCGTCGAGCGCTGCGCCGATCGCTTTCGCTCGCGCATGGGCGAGTCGCAGCGCGTGCAGGCCATCGGACAAATCCTCAACACGGGCATCGTCAGAGACGCCGACGGCGTGCGCCGCTACCTCGCCAACCTCGGCGTCGAAGCCATCATCCCGCTGCTCGAGATGCTCGAGAGCTTGCAGCTCTTGCCCAACCGCCGCCTCGTCTGCGACGTGCTCGCCGAGCTGGGCCGCGGTTACACCGACACGTTTGCTTCGCGCTTGAACCACCCGTCGTCGAACTTTGTAAAAGACATTATTTACGTCATCGATAAGGTCAATCCGCCCAACAAGTTCGAGCTGTTCGCCACCATCCTCGAGCACCCGAACGCCATCTTGCGGCTCGAGACGCTGGCCGTCATCGGCCGCAACGGCACCGACGACTGCTTTCAGTACATCGCGAAGACCATGAAGACGCACCCCGACGCGCAGATGCGCGCGCAGGCGGCCCGCATGCTGCCGAACTTCGCGCCCGAGCGCGGCGCTTCGATGCTGCTTGAGACCATCCAAGCTGACACCTTCGAGAAGATCATTGAGGGCGAGAAGAAGGCGCTGTTTTCTGCGCTGATGCAGCTGCGCACGCCCACCGTCGACGCATTCGTCAACAGCATCTTCGAAGCCAAGTCGAGCCTGTTCGCCAAGAAGCGGGTCGACGACATGAAGCTCTTGGCCATCGCCGGCATCGAGACCTCGCCGTCGATCCCCGGCTTGCAGCAGCTCGCCGCCGTCGCCGAAGACGCCACCAAGCGTCACTCGAAAGACGTGCGCGAGACCGCGCGCGCCGCCATCGTCAACGTCAAAGCCCGCCTGGCAGGTACCGGATGAGCAACGCACCGCCGCCCCGTCCACAAGCGCAACCTGCCGCAGCCCCCGCCGAAGCGGGTCAAGCCGCCCTCGGCAAAGTCGATCTCAAGAAGCAGGCGCCAGCGCCGCAGCGGGGACGCGACACCAAGCTGCAGCAGCTCGGTCGTCAGACGATCTCGACGCTCTACATGCTCGTGCGCAACGTGAAGATGTACGACCCCGACAACGACATCTTCATTCAGCCGTTCGAGAACCTGCGGCAAGCCGTGAACACCATCGTCGCCGTCGACGGCGCCTACCAGCTGCAGGCCGTCAACACGACGGTCTACATCAACGGCAAACAGATTCAGCTCGACTTCGCCTCGCTCGACAACGTTCGCTTTCTCACCGAAGAGTTCAAGAACCGCGACGTCGGCGGCTTCAACGTCATGCGTCCGGTTCAGATTCAGGAGCTCAAGGACTTCATCTGGATCTTTTCGCCGTCGAACGACAAGCAGACCGATGAAGACGGTGTGTCGGGCAGGAAGCTCCTCAACATCAAGGTCGGGCGCTTCCAGAAGATCCGTGAACAGCTCG
>JANNAY010000757.1:0-3128 GCA_031384945.1 Deltaproteobacteria bacterium | reverse complement strand
TTCGGGGCTGGGGGTCTTCTCCGCCGAGCCAGGTCAGAAAAAGGCGCCGCCGCGGAGGTCGACGAGGTCGTCGACGTCTTTTTGCAGGCGGTCTCTGACGCGGGTGGCGACATCGTTGATGAGGACGCCGTCGTTCTCGTCGACGTCGACGTCGATGGCCTCGCCGATGCGGATGCGCCAGCGCGCCGGCAACGGCAGCAGACCCAGCGGACCCAAAAACGGAAACGTCGGCGTCACCGGCAGCCACGGCAAGAGGTCGCCGAAGAAGCCCGAGAACGCCTCGACCTTGCCGAGCAACGGCGCCGTGTCTTCGGCGCCGACGACGGCGACGGGCAAGAGCTTCGTCTTGGTGCGCGCCGCGAGGCGGACGAAGCCGCCGCGGCCGAAGCGCTGCAGCTGGTGACGGCGGCGGTAGTTCTTGCCGAGGCCCTGCTCGCCTTCTGGAAACACCAGACACGCCTCGCCAGCGCCGAGCAGGCGCGTGGCGTTGTCTTGGCTCGCGCGCACGCAGCCGAGCCGCGTGAGAAAGGTGCCGAGGAAGGGAGCGGTCATGACGGCGTCCTCGACGAGGGGACGCACCTCGCGGCCCTGACCTGCAGAAGACGGGCGCGCGAGGGCGGCGATCAGGACGAGGGCGTCCCAGGGCAGGGCGCCGCCGTGGTTGGCGACGAGGATGACGCGGCCGTCTGGGGGGACGTTTGCTTCGCCTTCGACGACGACGCGGAACCACTTGTCGAGCAGGACGTCGAGCCGCGGGCGCAGCGCCGTGAGGGCCTCTGAGTCTTTGCCAAAGGCGTCGACGCTCGTCATGCGGAGTCTCTCTGCGAAGCGAGAATGTTCAGCACTGTATGAATGTCGTGCTGCGGTACAAATCCAACGGTGGATCGCAGCTTCTTGTCATCGCACAGCCAGGGCCAGCGCAAGAAGCCAAAGAAATGCTGCGGCATCTCCACGAGCTGGGCCGACCACAGCGCCGCGACCAGCGACTGGCCGAGGCGGGCAGGTAAATAAAGCGGCACCCGGTGCAGGCGGGTCAAAATATGAGAAAGCGGCAACTGCGACGCGCCAACGACGTTGTAGGCGCCGCGGGCGTCGGACTTCCAGATGGCGTGCAGCGCGGCGGCGCCGTCGTCGGGGTGCAGCAGCTGCAACAGCGGGTCGTAGCCGAGCACGGCGGGCACGACGGGGCGCGCGAACAGCTTGGTCCAGAAGTGGTCTTTGGCGGTCGGCACCATCGCGCCGAGGCGGGCGACGGCGACGTCGACGTCTTTGTGCTCGGCGGCGAAGCGGTGCACCTGCGCGTCGGCGTCGGCCTTGTCGCGCAGCGAGCGCGACGGCGGCGGGCGCAGCGGCGCGTCTTCGGTCAGAAACGCCGGGTTGTCGGGGCGGGCCCCGTAGCACATGGTCGAACTCAGGCTGACGAGACGAGAAATCCCGGTCGCAGCCGCGGCGTTCAAGACATAGTGAGTACCGACAGTCTCGAGCTCGTGCGCCATCTCCATCGCGTGGGTCGGCGTCGACAAGAACGCGAGGTGCAGCAAGCTCTGCGCGCCTTCTTGTGACAAAATGTCTGCGAGGTCTTTCTCGGCACCTGGTGCAGTGAAATCGAGCACGTGGGCGCTGAGCTTGGGGTGGTCGCGCAGCAGCGAGACGTCGTCATCGCCGTCGTCGGCGTCGTCAACGAGGCTGGCGCCGCTTCTGACGTCGATGGCGACGACGCGGTCGACGTTGGGGTCTTCTTCGAGCCGCGCGATCACCTTTTTTCCAAACGACCCGAACGCACCCGTCACGGCGACGACGCGCTGCTGCGACGACGACGACGACGACGTTGAAGGCGGGGGCCCTTGCCTGGGCGGGGGCGAGCCCCGCCCCTCCCTCTGCGGGGTCTTCTTCGTGGTCTTCTTCTTCGTGGCCATTCAGTCCTTCGGCGTCAGCTGCAAGAGGCCGTCGTTGGTCTTCTCGACGTCGTCACGGTCGCGGCGGATGACATAGGGGGTACCCGCCGTCCACAGCGGGTACTGGTCTTCGAGGTGGCGGTGGCCAAAGGCGCCGCTGTTGCCGATGTCGTTGGTCATCTTCACGACGGGTTCGTCGTCGTTCATGACCGCGAAGTTGCGCAGACCGGCGCCGAACTCGACGCGCAGGTTGTGGCTGAAGCTGGCGTTCTCGGCGCGCGGCGCCGACGACGCACCGCTCTCTTCGTGGCTGCCGGTCTGAAAGAACGCGCCGATGACGGGAGCCGACGCGAGGATGCCGCGGAACTGCAGCTGGTGCAGCTTGGCCCAGCGCCAATCACTCTCCCAGGTGCCGGTCTCTCGTTGGATCTGCCACAGCGCGTCTTCGGCGGCGCGGCCGACGACGTCGTCGAGGTCAAAGCTGGCGAGGTCTTCGCCTTCGTCGGCGCGCTGGATGAGATCGAACATCGACATCTGCGCGTAGGTCTGGTCACCGATCTCGGCGGCGAGGTCTTCGCTCAGGTGCTGCCGCAAGATCTCATCGGTGACGGCGCGGTAGAGGCGCGTGAAGGGAATCGCGGTCGCGTCTTTCGAGTAGACGCCGTCGAATTCGGCGACGGCGTCGCAGAAGTCGGCAGCGACGTCGTCGGGGAAGCCGTCGATGCTGCCAGACGATGTGCCTGGGCAGTGCTTGCCAAGAATCGGCGCGATGACGCGGGCCTCGATGCTCTCGACGTCTTGTTGGATCGCGAGCAGCTCAAGGGGGTCGGGCGTGCCGCCGTCTTTCAACAAGTCAGCAAGACGCTCGTGGATGCGCATCGCGCGAAAGGGCCGGGCGCCTTCGTAGCCGACGAAGCGCTGCGACAGCACGTCGTTGTCGACGACGCGCTGGTTGCTGGCGACGAGAAAGCCGCTGGCGGGGTTGTCGAGCTGCGGCTTTTGATCGGCCGGCAAGATGCCGTGAAAGCCCGCAGCCCGCGTCGCCGCCACGCGGGGAAAATCAACGCGCGCGCCGCCCGACGAAGACCCGCCGTCGACGTCACCGCGGATGGGGATGATGCCCGCGAGGCGGTAGTGGATGCCGGCCGGTCCGTCGTCGTTCTTGCCGATGGCGATGGCCACCGACATCGAGGGCGCCGTGAACGTCTGCAACGCCGCGTGCGCCTGCTCGAT
>JANNAY010000983.1:0-6315 GCA_031384945.1 Deltaproteobacteria bacterium | reverse complement strand
CTTCTCCTTCTCCTTCTCCTTCTCCTTCTCCTTCTCCTTCTCCTTCTCCTTCGCCTTCGCCTTCGCCTTCGCCTTCTCCTTCGCCTTCTCCTTCTCCTTCTCCTTCTCCTCCACCAACGTCGCCCTCGCCTTCGCCCACGGCGCCGCTGTCGTCGTCAATGGGAGGCCGACACACCCCCTGCGTGCACCGCTCGTCGGAGGGGCAGGCGGCGTCGCCGTCGCACAAGACAGCGCTGCCGAACAACGATGTGACCGAGCAGGCACCGACGACGAAGACGCCGAAGAGGCCGAAGGACGCGGAGACACGCACGCTTTGAGTGTAGTGGAGATCCGCCGCTGCCCGTCCGTGGCGCGGGGCGGGGCGCGGGCCCGAAGGGATTTCAGCGCATCGGCTGGCGCGCAGCGCAGATCACGCTGCCGGCGGAGTGCCACCTGCGTGCAGAAATCGCAGGCTCCGCTGCAGAAGCCGCAGCAGCCGCTGCACGTCGTCGAGGGCCGGATGCGCTCTGGCGCGTGGCACGGGCACTGCTCTTCGTGATGGAGCCGCCGTGTCCCTTGAGCCCAAGACATCCGTGACCCACGACGACGAGCACACCTTCAACCCGCGCACGACCCCGTTGGTCGTGGCTGCCGTCGTCGCCGCGATCTTGATCGGCAACGCGCTGTTGTTGTTGCAGCGCACCCACGACGCCAGCGCCGAAGTCGCCCGCGGCCAGGGCGTCGCCTTTGGCTTCGCCGCCGGCAACGTCGTGCGGCAAGAACAAGCGCTGCTCAACACGGCCGACCTCGAGCAGCTCGTCGAAGAACACCGCGAAGCCGGCCTGCGCTTCATCGGCGAGTACAGCAAAGACGGCGTGCTCGTGGCCGCCGTCGGCGAACCCACTGGCACCTCGCTGTCGTCGGGGGGCAACGCGTCGCCGCTCGAACACCTCGAAGACGGTCGCTGGCGCCTCAGCCATCCGCTGCCGCCGGTGACCCCTGACCAGCGGCGCGAAGAGCGCAGCATCGTCGCCTACGAATTCGTGCCCGAGACGTCGGTGCGCCTCGACAACCAGGGGCGCCTGATCTTGATCGGCTCGCTGTTGTCGGCGCTCGCCGTTGTTGGCCTCGCCATCTTGTTGGTGCGCGCCGGCGACGCGCGCACCCGCATGGCCCGCGACGTCGCCAAGAACCGCCACCTCGCTGGCCTTGGCGAGATGTCGGGCGTGCTCGCGCACCAGGTGAAGAACCCACTGCAGTCGCTCAAAGGACACGCGCAGCTCTTGGTCGAACAGCTCACCCCTGGCACCCCGCAGGCCATCAAGGCCTCTGTCGTCGTCGCCGAGGCCGTGCGCCTCGAGCAGCTCGTCGAAGAGTTGTTGCGCTTCTTGCGTGCGGGCAGCGGCGCCCTGCACAAAGAGCCGGTCGACGTCGTCGCTCTCTTGCGCGACCTGGGCGCTGAGGTCGAAGGCGGCGGCGACTGCATCGTCGACGTCGACCGCGTCTTGTTTCGCCAGGCCATCGGCAACGTCTTCAACAACGCCCAGCAGGCCGGTGAAAAAACACCGCAGCTCAAGGTCGTCAACGAAGAAGGCGTCGTCGTCGTCGTCGTTCGCGACTTCGGCGGCGGCATCCCGGCTGAAGACCTGCCGCGCTTGTTCGAGCCCTTCTTCACGCGCCGCGCCCAAGGCACCGGCCTCGGGTTGACCATCGCCCGTCGCGTGGCCGAGCTGCACGGCGGCTCGCTCACCGCCCGGAACGCCGACGGCGGCGGCGCCGTCTTCACATTTCGTGTTCCCGCATCTGAGAGACCGCAGGAGAGATGACCATGTCGCGCATTCTCGTCGTCGATGACGAATCCGGTGTCCGTTCTTTTTTGAAAGATGCGTTGCTCAGCGAGGGCTACATCGTCGACGAAGCCAAAGACGTCGGCCCCGCCAAAGAAGCCATCGCCAAAGCCGCTTACGACGTCGTCATCACCGACATGAAGATGCCCGGCGGCGATGGCTTGCAGGTGCTGTCGCATGTGAAGAGCGAGCAACCCTTCGCCGAGGTGGTCGTGCTCACCGCGCACGGCACCGTCGACACCGCCGTGCAGGCGATGAAGTCGGGCGCGTTTGATTTCTTGCAGAAGCCGCTTGAGAGCCCGGCGGTGTTGCGGGTCGCCGTGCAGCGCGCTCTCGAGCGCCGCTCGTTGCTCGCGAGCCGCGATCGCGAGAGCCGCGCTCAGCCAAAGACGTCGCTGGTGGCGTCGGCGCCGTCGATGAAGAACGTGGTCGAGGCCTTGAACAAGGTCGCGCCGACCACAGCGACGGTGCTCTTGCTCGGCGAGAGCGGTACCGGCAAAGAGGTCGCAGCCCGCGCCGTTCACAACATGAGCGAGCGCGCCGACAAGCCCTTCGTCGCCATCAACTGCGCGGCCCTGACCGAGACGCTGCTCGAGAGCGAGCTGTTCGGACACGAGAAGGGCGCGTTCACTGGCGCCGACAAACAACGCCGCGGCCGCATCGAGCTCGCCGACGGCGGCACCTTCTTTCTCGACGAGGTCGGTGAGCTGAAGCCCGACCTGCAGGCGAAGCTTCTGCGTGTCTTGCAAGAGCGGCGCTACGAGCGCGTCGGCGGTACCCGCACCCTCGAAGCCAACGTCCGCTGGATCGCCGCCACCAACCGCGACCTCTCGGCGTTGCGCGCCGATGGACGCTTCCGCGACGACCTCTACCACCGCCTCGCCGTGTTTCCGGTGCGCCTCCCGCCGCTGCGCGAGCGCAGAGAAGACATCCCGGCGTTGGTTCGCTCTCTCATCGCCGACATCGGCAAAGACATCGGCCGCGCTGGCCTCGTCGTCGACGAAGCCGTCGTCCGCTCGCTCTCGGCGCGCGCGTGGCCCGGCAACATTCGTGAGCTCAGAAATGCCCTCGAGCGCGCCGCCATCCTCGCCGACGGCAACGCCATCGGCGCCCAGCACCTCGAGCCGTCACAGGCGTCGTCGTCGTCGGTGCCAGACACGCTGTCGCTCGACGAGCTCGAGCGCCAAACCATCGAGCGCGCCCTCATCTCGGCCTCGGGCAACCGCCGTCGCACCGCCGAGCTGCTCGGCATCGGCCTGCGCACGCTCTACGACAAGTTGAAGCGCTACGAGCTCAGCTGAACGCCTGGCTGTCTCGACGACGCGCGCTACCATCGCGGGATGGGGCGCGCGTCTTCTCTTTTCTTCTCTTCAGTCGTCGGTGCGGGCGCAGTCGTGGGCTGCGGCGGCAGTGGCCGCGACTGCTTCGTCGATGTCGTCGACTACCGCAGCTGCGCGGGCGAGATGCCGGCGGCGGCCTTGTCCCTCGCGGCGCAAGAGACCGGGCGCAGCGCGACGGTCGGCGGTCGCTGGTGGTTGAACGCCGACAACTACGGCTGCGTCCCCACAGACGACGGCGACTTCTGCGAGCCGCGCGCCCCGCTGCTGCGTGACGACGGTGTCGACAGCGTCGTGTTCAACGAAGACGGCGTCCCCGTCGCCGCGACGTTTGAGTGGCTGCGCGACGGCAAGGGCGTCGTGCGCGCGCTGCACGTGCCCGTGCCCGACGGCGCTGTCGTCGGCGACACGTTCACGTTGGTCGCCCAAGGCGCGGTCTGCGGCTTCAGGCACGACGAAGACTGCGATGCCCGCGTCGTTCTCAGCGTCGTCGCGGACGACAGCGTCTACCGCCCCGTCGTCATCGAAGACGTCGTCATCGTGCCCTTCGATCCGACGTTTGATCCAGCGACGAATGCCGAGCAGACGTGCCGTTCAAGCTGCTTCGAAGAAGGCCACGTGCGCCCCGTCGGCGCCGCAGTCTCGCTGCGGTGGAGCGGCGGACCCGCGTTCGTCGACGTCGCCTTCGCGCCAGTGACTCCCGGTCCAGCGTTGTCGCTTGTCTTGCCGCAGGCCGAGGGCGCGATCGCGCGGTTTCCTGCGTTGCCGTCGTCGGTGGAGCAAGCGCCGGTGGAGGCGCCCCGTTGGTTTGCCATCGTGCGCGATCCCATGACGCTCGCCGTCGTGGCCTCGCTCGACATCGCCATCGAAGACCTGCCGCTCTTGCCGCTCTTGCCCGAGCACGCCGACTTGCCGTCGTGTGGCGAGCAACCCGCGCGCTGCGTCGGCGGCGATTGACGCGTTTCTAGATGGTGGTCTGCCGGCGAAACGTCAGCCTGCGCGTGACCTGGGTCGGCGACGGCACGGGGGCGAAACGTGTGCGCTTCAAGGTGTCTTTCACGCAGCGGGTGAGCGGGGCCGCCGCCGCGAGCGAGAGGCCGGCTTGCGGATGGACGAAGGGCTTCTGCACCGAGCCAGCGGCGTCGATGGTGAAGGTGACGTCGACGCTGCCGGCGATGTCGGCGTTGGCGCGCAGGGCGCTCTCGTAGCAAGAGCGAAACGCCGATGCGCGCTGGCGCATCACCAGCGCGATGTCGTCGTCATCGACGTCGCGCACCATCGTGAGCTGCTTGGTGGCCACCACCGGTGCCGCGCCTGTCCACTCGAGGGCGAACGAGCCTTCTTTCATCACGCTGCGCATGTTCTCGCGCGCAGGCGGCGGCGTCCGCGCTGCGTGTCGCTTCGGCATCGCGAGCGGCCCCGACATCGGTGTCGGCGTCGGCGTGTCGATCGGTCTTGGCGGCGGGACCACGGCGACGGCAACCGGCGGCGCAACAACCGGCGCAACAACCGGCGCAGCGATCGTCTGCGCGGGCGCGAGCCGCCGAACGAGCGCGAGCGCTGTCGTCGTCGTCGTCGTCTCGAGCTGCAAAGTCAGCAGAAACGTCGCGGACGACGCCAGCGCACAGGACACCAGCACCATCCGCAGCGACTTGCGGCTGCGCGGTGCGGCTTCGACGACATCGATGTCGAAGACGAGGTCTGCGTCGTTCATGGGAGGAACAACGGCCGCGCCACACCCGACTGAAGGGCGGATCTACCCCGCGGGCAGGGGGATGAATTCGACGTCGTCACCGGGGATCGCCGGGAAGCCGCGGTCGAGCCAGCGCGCCCGGGCCGCGGTGAGCAACTCACGGCGTGAGCTGCAGAAGTTCCAATCGAGAAAGCGGTGCCCCAACGGCGCGCCGCCGAGGACCACGACAACTGCGTCTTCTTCGTCGGCGACGAGGGCGTCGGCTTCGTTGGACAACATGAACATCTCTTCACGTTTCACGCGCACGCCGCCGACGACGACGGATCCACCGACGACGTAGATGGCGCGTTCGCCGACGTCGGGCACGGCGACGCGGCTGCCCTTCGGCAACGCGATCGACGCGTAGAGCAGCGGCGACGCCGTCTGCACCGGCGAGGTCACGCCCCAGGCGCTGCCCGCGAACACGGTGCGCACGACGCCGCCGTCGTCGACGATGGGCAGGTCTCTCTTGCCGTGGTGCGCGAAGGTCGGCGCGCTCTCTTCGCGATCGGCGGGCAGCGCGCACCAGAGCTGCAAGCCGTGCACCGGACGATCGCGGTGGCGGTCGACGTCGACGGCGCGCTCAGAGTGCACGATGCCGCTGCCGGCGTTCATCCAGTTGATATCGCCAGCGCGAATCAGTTGTTCGACGCCGAGGCTGTCTCGGTGCACGAGCGCGCCGGAAAACAACGTGGTCACGGTCGCCAGTCCGATGTGCGGGTGCGGTCGCACGTCGGTGTTGCTGTGGGCCGCCAACGTCGTTGGACCCATCGCGTCGAAGAAGACGAAGGGGCCGACGCTGCGGCGCGCGAGCTGCGGCAACAGCCGCCGCACGACGAGGCCGCCGCCGAGATCGTGTGAGCGGCCTTCGAGCACGGTCATGGGTCGGTCCTCATCGCTCGTGGTTCGCTCGGTGCGGTCAGGGCGTCAGATCGAGCACGGGCTTGTGCGTTGGATCCGTCGGGTCCGTCGCCAGCGGCTTCGTCGTCGGCGGCTTCGTCGTCGGGCGCTTCTACCCCGTCGTGACAGCACCGCGCGCGACGCCCCGGCCCCTCGACGCAAAGGTCCGAGCAGTGTCGCGGGTCGACCCACGGCGGCGCTGGCGAGGCGCCATGATCCCGTCTCCACCGCCGCGTTCGACGCCGAGTTTGCCGCCGCGGGCGATCCCGGATGCTGCTCGGACCCGCTCAAGCCATCAGGCCGTCGCACGCGCCTGCGTGGCGCCCCAGACGGTGCCCGACTCGATGACAAACGCGTCGGTCGTTCCATTGTTCTTGACGTCGACACGCACGACGTCGCCCTTCTGGAACTTGCCCTCGAGCACAGCGCGCGCGACGCGGTCGGCGACCTCGCGCTGGATGACGCGCTTCAACGGACGCGCGCCGTAGACGGGGTCGTAACCGAGCTCGGCGAGGCGGGC
>JANNAY010000979.1:0-2077 GCA_031384945.1 Deltaproteobacteria bacterium | reverse complement strand
GCTGGTCGGCGGGCTGGTCGGCGGGCTGGTCTGCGGGCTGGTCTGCGGGCTGGTCTGCAGGCGCTGAAACGGGCTCGCCCCCGCCGCTTCCATCGAAGGCGGCGAGGGCGAGCAAGAGCAGAGGGGCGATCGTCGACACGGGGCGACGACGATAGCGGAGCCTGCGTCAGTTCACCGTGGCTGTGCCGGTGTTCGCGAGCTGAAAGCCATCGAGCTCGGGGTTGCTGCCCGCGCCGTTGCTGTCGCAATAGGTGTAGCGGACGCCGTCGAGGCTCATCCGGTACGTGTAGCGAAAGGTTCCCGCCGCCGGGAACACCAGCGTGCCGACGAGCTCTTCGTTGTTGTTGTTGGTGAAGGCCGTGTTGAAGCCAGTGCGGTTGAAGCGCCAGGCGTTCGACGTCGTCGGGCTCACGTTGTTCGGTCCGAAGCCCAGCTCGCCCACGATGCGCGCATCGAAGTCGCCCGTGTTGGTGACGCCGTCTTCGAAGATCTGCCCAAACACCGGAACGCTCGCGACGTTGACCGTCGTCGTCAGCGTCGTCGGGAACTGCAGGTTGCAGAAGTCGACGGCGGCGTTGTCGACGATGGTGCCGGTGAAGTTGGCGCTGGCGCCGACCCCGCCGTTCGACACCGTGATCGCGAAGACGCCGGTGGCTCCGCTGGTGAACGTGCAGCTCAGCGACGTCGAGCTGCTGGCCGTGCAGGCGCTGGTGCCGAGAAAGACGTTGCCGACCTTCACTGAGGTGTCGTTGGTGAGGTCGGTGCCAGTGATGACGACGGTGGCCGCGATGCCGGCGATGGCGTTGTTGGGCGACAGCGACGCCAGCGTGATGCGCACGTTGGCCACGCCGGGGCTCGGCGAGTTGTCGACGTCGAAGTCGGCTTCGTTGTTGTTGGTGTCGCTGCTCGCTTCGTCGCGGGCGATCGACGCATCGATGGCGCCGTTGGCAGGCTCGCCCTCGCCGAAGAACTGCGACGCGGCGGTGCCGTCCCAGGCCACGGCGTCGATGACGCGCGGCAGGTTCACGAGGCCGGTGCCCGTTCGCTGGCTGGCGAAGAGCACCATCGCGTCAGGGCCGTTCTGCGGGTCGGCGGCGGCGAGGGTGATGTCGGCGTTGGCGACGCTGGTGCTGCCGCCGTCGGTGGCGCTGTCGGCAATGACGAAGAAGCCGTCGACGGGGATGCGCGTGCCAGCGGCGAAGACGAGGTCGAGGCCGCTGCCGTTGCCTGAGTTCGGCGAGCCGTTCTCGTTGTTCGCCTGCAGGTGCAGGCCGGCGAGCGGCGCGCCGCCCGGTCCACGCAGCTCGGTGAACGCTTTGAGGTTGTCGCCCTGCGGCGCGTCGTAGAGCACCTCGTTGATGACGATGACGTCGCGGCAAGAGTGGTTGCCAGCGTCGAGGCTGTCGGTGTCTCTGAAGGTCAAACACCAGTTGGTGACGACGTCGTTGCCGGCTTCGGTCTCGGCAGCGCTGTCGAGCTGCGTCGTCAACGTCAAAGACGCGACAAAGGCGTCGGCGGCGACGCTGTTGCCGGCGCTGACCACGTTGTCGACGAGGATGACGTCGAGGGATCCGTTGAGGTCTTGGATGTCGACGAGGGCGCCGGTGTCCGGGATGTCGAGCTCGTCGAAGGCGAAGTCGGCGCCGGTGCCGCCGAGGGTGGCGCGGGCGCCAGCAGCGATGACGCCGGGGCCGGTGGCGATGGCGACCACGCTGTCGATGCCGATGAGCAGTTCTTCGACGTCGATGCTGGTGGTGCCGGTGTTCAAGACCTCGATGACGTCGTCAGTGGTGCCGAAGAAGCGCAGCTCGGTGATGATCAGTCCGGTCGCTGGGGCGACGCAGCCGCTGCGGGCGTCGCAGACCTGACCGCCGTTGCAGAGGGCGTTGTTGGGCGTGTGGCTGATCCCGCCGGCGGCGCTGCAGCTGTCGTCGGTGCAGGCGATGCTGTCGTCGGTGACGACGGGGGCGTGGGCAGTGCCGCTGCCGGGGTCGCAGCTGTCGACGGTGCAGGCGTCGTTGTCGTTGGTGTTGACGGCGACGTGCGCCACGCCGGTCGTCGGGTCGCAGCTGTCGGT
>JANNAY010000942.1:0-1845 GCA_031384945.1 Deltaproteobacteria bacterium | reverse complement strand
GAGCCGCATGACCAACGACCTCACCAACATCAGGTTGCTGTTTGGCTTCGCGATGCTGAACGCCATGAACGCGGTCATCGTCGTCGTCGTCACCGTGCCGCTGTTGTTCTTGCTCGATGTCAAGGTCGCGGCGCTGGCGCTCTTGCCCTTTCCGCTCGTCATCGTCGCCGCGCAGGTCATCTCGAAGCGCATGTTCAAGCGCACGCGCGACAACCAAGATGCCATCGGCGCGCTCTCGACCGTCGTGCAAGAGTCTCTCGCGGGGCAGATGGTGGTGCGGGCGTTCTCACAAGAAGACGCCGTCGTCGGCCGCTTCTCGGCGAAGAACGATCACGTGTTCGAAACGTCGATGCGGCTGGCGCGCGTTCGGTTGTTGATGGGTCCGATGATGGGCCTGATGGCGAGCTTCGCCATCGCGACCTCACTGTGGGCCGGCGGCCACGCCATCGCCGAAGGCCGCATGACCATCGGCGACGTCGTCGAGCTCAACACCCGGCTCTTGCAGCTCGCCTGGCCGATGATCGCCATCGGCTTCACGCTCTCGGTCTGGCAGCGCGGCAAGGCCAGCCTCACGCGCATCAACGATGTGCTCGCCGTCCGCCCCGACGTCGTCGACGGCGACCAGCGCCGCGGCGCCGAAGGGCTGCGCGGCGAGATCTCGATCAACAACCTGGTCGTCGAAGTCGGCGCCAAAGACGGCCCCCGCCGCGCCGTCGACGGCGTCTCTCTCGACGTCAAAGCCGGCGCCTTTGTCGGCATCGTCGGCAAGAACGGCTCGGGCAAATCATTGTTGTTGAAGGCCATCGCCCGACAGCTGCCGGTGGCCCGCGATCAGATTCGCATCGACGGCACCGACGCAAACGACTGGCACCTCAGCGCCTTGCGTCGCGCGCCGGGCGGCATCGCTGTCGTGCCCGAAGACGGCTTTCTCTTTTCGCGATCGATCAGAGACAACCTCGCCTTTGGCGTCGACGGCGTCAGCGACAGCGATGTTGAGGCCGTCGTCGACCTCGTCGACCTGCGCCGCGACATCGAGCGCTTCCCTGAAGGCCTCGCGACCATGGTGGGCGAGCGCGGCGTCACCCTCTCGGGTGGACAGCGCCAGCGCGTCGCCCTCGGCCGCGCGCTGTTGGCGCATCCGACCATCTTGTTGCTCGACGATTGCTTGAGCGCCGTCGACGTCGAAACCGAGCAGAACATCATCCGCGCGCTGCAGACGGGCTTTCACCGCGCTGACGGCACGCGCGCGATGCCCACGCTGATCATGGTCTCGCACCGGCTCAGCGCGCTGAAGGTCGCCGACGTCATCATCGGGCTGCGCGACGGCAAAGTCGTCGAGCAGGGTACGCACAGCGCGCTGCTCGACGCTGGTGGTCTGTACGCGACGTTGTGGGGCGAGCAGCAGCGCCGCGAAGAGCTCAAGAAGCGCCTGCGTGGAGAGGCGGCATGACGACGACAACCGCGACGACGACCCCAACGACGACGAAGACGAACGCGCCGATGGACAAGAAGAAAGAGCCGCCGAAAGGGCCTGTGAAGACGCGGTCGGATGGCGAGCTGCTCAAGCGCCTCGCCGGCGAGCTCGCGCCGGCCCGCGGCTTGTTCATCACTGCGGTCGTTCTCTACCTGCCACTGACCGCGCTGCAGGTGTTGCAACCGCTGGTCATCGGGCAGGCCGTCGACCAGGGCTTTCGCAAGGCCGACGTCAGCGCCGTGACGACGTGGGCAGCCATCTTCATGCTGCTGGTCGCCGGCCGCGCCGTCGTCGAGGCCGTGCAGGGCTTGTTGATGCAGCACCTCGGGCAGGGCGCCGTGCGCCGCCTGCGCGTGCGCCTGTTCGAGAAG
>JANNAY010000915.1:0-1765 GCA_031384945.1 Deltaproteobacteria bacterium | reverse complement strand
GGCGTGCTCGACGGCGACGAAGACATCGTTGCCCCCGGCGGCTGCGGCGACGACAGCGACTGCGGCTGAGCCGACGACGACAACGCGACAACGACGACGACGACGACGGCCACGCGGTCGTCGTTGTCGTCGTTGCGCTATGAGTGCGCGATGGACCGCGCTGCCCTGCGAAGTCGTTTTCTCGCCGTGCGGGCCCGCACCGAGTCCCTGGCGGCGTGGCTCTCGCCCGAAGACCAACTGCTGCAAGCGTTCGCCGATGCGAGCCCTGTGAAGTGGCACCGCGCGCACACGAGCTGGTTCTTCGAGACCTTCGCGCTGTCGGCCGGTGACGACGACACGTCGTATTTGTGGAACAGCTATTACGACACCGTCGGTCCGCGGCACCCGCGGGCCCAGCGCGGGTTGTTGTCGCGTCCCTCGAGCAGCGAGGTGACCGCGTGGCGCGCGCGCATCGACGAGCGCGTGCTGTCGCTCATCGATCGCGCTGACGATGACGTGTGGCGCGTCGTGGCGCCGGTGCTCTCGCTCGGCTGTCACCACGAAGAGCAGCACCAGGAATTGATCCTCACCGACGCGCTCGCGGCTTTTGCGCTGCACCCGCAGGGTCCGAAGCTGCGACCGCGCGCGCCCGTGCTTGCCAAGACGCCTTTGCGCCCCGCTGTCGACGTCGAATTCGCCGGCGGCCTTGTCGACATCGGCTTCGCTGGCGCTGGCGACGACTTCTGCTTCGACAACGAGCTGCCGCGGCACAAGGTGTTTCTCGGGCCGTTTAAGCTGCGCGACCGCCTGCTGACCGTGGGCGAGGTCAGGGCGTTCGTCGACGACGGCGGCTACCGACGCCCGTCGTGGTGGCTGTCGGCTGGCTTCGCGTTCGTCGAGCAACACAAGCTCACGCACCCGCACCGGGTGCGGGTCGACGGCAACGCCTGGTGGGGCTTCGGCGTCGACGGTTGGCGCGCCCTCGACGATGACGAGCCCGCTGCGTTCTTGAGCCTCTACGAAGCGGCCGCGCTCGCCGCTTTCTACGGCGCGCGCCTGCCCACCGAGGCCGAGTGGGAGCACGCCTGCGACGACGACAAGTTTGTCGACGACGGCTTCGACGACGTCAACGCGAGCCCGCTGCGGCCGCTGCCCGCGAGCGACGCGCCCGGGCTGCGCCAGCGGGCGGGCCACGTCTGGCAGTGGACGTCGTCGTCGTACGCGCCCTACCCGGGCTTCGCGCCCGCCGCCGGCGCGCTCGGCGAATACAACGGCAAATTCATGATCGGCCAGCAGGTGCTGCGCGGCGGATCGGCGTTCACGCCACGTCGTCACACGCGGTCGAGCTACCGGAATTTCTGGCCCGCCGAGACGCGGTTTCAGCTCACCGGGGTGCGCCTGGCGTTCGATCCCTGAAACCGTCACCGCGCGGCGACATCGTACGTAGACACGGCGTGGAGAGTGCGATGGCAAAAGCGAGCTGGAACGGTGTTGTGTTGGCAGAGAGCGACGACGTCGAGGTCGTCGAAGGCAACGTCTACTTTCCGCCGACGGCGCTGAAGCGCGAGCGCTTCGCCGACAGCGCGACGCACACCGTGTGCAGTTGGAAGGGCACCGCCAGCTACTTCGACGTCGTCGTCGATGGGCAGGTGAACAAAGACGCGGCGTGGTTTTATCCGGCGCCCAAAGACGCGGCAAAGAACATCGCGGGCTATGTGGCCTTTTGGCGCGGCGTGCAGGTCGAGAAGTGACCGCGTCGGCGCCAGCCTCGTCGCCCTCGTCGCCC
>JANNAY010000898.1:0-1798 GCA_031384945.1 Deltaproteobacteria bacterium | reverse complement strand
CGTCGGCATCGTCATCCAGGGCTACCTGAAGAGCTCGGTGCGCGACGGCGAAAGACTGTTGTCGATTGCCAAGAGCCGCGGCGCACCTGTGACCATTCGATTGGTCAAGGGCGCGTACTGGGACTATGAAACGGTTCTCGCCAAACAGCAGGGCTGGGACTCGCCGGTCTTCTCGGTGAAGAGCGACACCGACGCCAACTACGAGCGCATGACGCGCTTCTTGTTGGAGAACCACCAGCACCTCGGTCCCGCTTTTGGCAGCCACAACCTGCGCTCGCTGACGCACGCGATGGTGTTGGCGAAAGAGCTCAAGGTGCCCAACGGCGCCATCGAAGCGCAGATGCTCTACGGCATGGCCGAGCCCGAGCGCACCGTGTTTCGCGGTCTCGGACACCGTGTGCGCGTCTACGCCCCCGTCGGCGAGCTCTTGCCCGGCATGGCGTATCTCGTGCGTCGTCTGCTCGAGAACACCAGCAACGCTGGCTTCTTGAAGCTCTCGCACCACGACAACGTCGACATGAAGAAATTGATGACGCCTCCGACGACGACGCCTGCGCCGCAGGCGCCGGCCGCGGTGAAGCAGACAGAGGCTGAGGCAAAGAAGGCGGCGTTGGCGAAGAAGTTCGTCAACTGCGCCCTCGCCGATTTCACCAAGCGCGATCGCCGCGCCTCGTTTCAGGCGGCCGTCGACGCCGTCGAGAAGATGCTGCCCATCGCGGTGCCCGTCGTGGTCGGGGGCGAGACGCAGAAGGGTCGCCCGATTCTCGTGCGCACCTCGCCGAACAAGACGACGCAGAAGGTCGCCGACGTCAGCCTCGCCACCGTCGCCGACGTCGACGCCGCCGTCGCCAAAGCGGCCGCTGCGTGGCCCGCCTGGCGCGACACGCCGCTGCTCGATCGCGCGCTGCTGCTCGAGAAGCTCGCCGACCTGATGGAGTCGGACCGCGACACCATGAGCGCCGTGCAGTGCCACGAAGTCGGCAAGACGTGGAAAGAGGCCGACGCCGACGTCGCCGAGGCCGTCGACTTCTGCCGCTACTACGCACGTCAATCTCTCACTGAGTTGGCGCCTCGAAAGCAGGGCAATATCTTTGGTGAAGACAACACGATGTCTTACGAAGGACGCGGCGTCGTCGGCATCATTGCCCCATGGAACTTTCCGTTGGCCATCTTGTGCGGCATGGCGACCGCGGCGCTCGTGGCCGGCAACACCGTCGTGCTCAAGCCGGCCGAGCAGTCGTCGGCCGTCGCTTTGGGTCTCTATGAAAAGATGAAGGCCGCCGGCTTTCCCAAAGACGTCTTTCACTTCTTGCCGGGGCTCGGCGAAGACGTGGGACGTGCTCTGGTTGCCCACAAAGACATCGCGCAAATCGCCTTCACCGGGTCGAAACAGGTGGGCCTGGCGATCGTCGAAGCTGCGTCGAAGACCGTGCCCGGTCAGGCGCAGGTCAAGCGTGTGGTCTGCGAGATGGGCGGCAAGAACGCCATCATCGTCGACGACGACGCCGACCTCGACGAGGCCGTACACGGCGTGATCAAGAGCGCCTTTGGCTTCGCCGGGCAGAAGTGCTCGGCCTGCTCGCGCGTCATCGTCGTCGAGTCCGTCGCTGATGCCTTCGTGCACCGGCTCGTCGAAGCCGCGAAATCACTCACTGCTGGATCCGGCGCCGACTGCGGCACATTCTTGCCTCCTGTCGTCGACGAAGAGGCCCATGCGCGTTTGATGAAGGTGATTGATTCGCCGGCTGCTGGCGCTGAAAAGCTGTACGTCGGCCCGCGGGTCGCCGGGGGCAACTTT
>JANNAY010000080.1:0-1620 GCA_031384945.1 Deltaproteobacteria bacterium | reverse complement strand
CTCGGGTGGCATGTACGCGAGCTTGCCCATGACGACGTTGGGCGACGTCTGCTCCATCTTCACCGTCGAGGCGGCGAGGCCAAAATCAATCAGCTTCACCTCGCCTTCGAACGACACCATCACGTTCTGCGGCGAGACGTCGCGGTGCACCAGCTGCAGCGGTCTGCCCGAGACGTCAACGAAGCGGTGGGCGTAGTCGAGGGCCTCGAGCACCTCGCCGATGACGTGAACGGCGAGCGCGTGGTCGATGTAGAGCGTCGGCTGCGAATCCTCTTTCATCGCCGGGATGCGCGCCTGCGACATCGGCGACGTGACGACGGGGGTGCCGGCGTTGTCGAGCACCGAGCGCAGGTCTTTGCCGGCGATCTGCTCCATCGCCAGGTAGTAACGCTCGCCGACGCGGCCGACGTCGAAGACTTGGCAGATGTTGCGGTGGCCCAGCTGCACGACGACGCGGGCCTCGTCGATGAAGCGGGCGACGTACTCGCGGTCGTCGGTGAGGTGTGGCCGCAAGGTCTTGACCACGCAGTGCTTCTCGAAGCCGACAAAGGCGCCGCTGCGGGCGAGAAAGACCTCGCCCATGCCGCCCTTCGCGAGGCTGGCCAGCAGGTGGTAGGGGCCAAAGGCGCGCGGAAGCCGTCCACCATCGTCAGTGGCCTGCAGCTCGTCGAGCTTTTGCAGGAGCGCGCCGGGATCGTTTCCCATCGCCCGGGAGAGTGGCACATTCACGACGCGGTGCATTCTTCCCGACTCTTCCCCTGGATCCTCGCCAGCGTCGTCGTCGCCGGCTTCATCGCCGACAGCGCCCATGCCGAGCGCATCGCCGTCTTGCAGATCGAGGCGCCGGGGCTGCTGCCGGCGGCCCGCGAAGAGATCGAAAAGCAGGTGCGGCTCGGACTCAAAGACGCCGGTGTCGACGTGCAAGACGCCGCCGCCACCAACGGCTTCGTCAAAGAGGCCGCCGCCGCCGGCCTCGCCTGCTCGCTCGCCGAAGAAGAATGCGCCCTCAAGGTCGCCGTCGCCGCCGACGTCGATGGCGTCGTCGTCGGCCGCAGCGTCGCCTTGCGCGGCAAGAGCGCCCTCGAGCTCACGCTGGCCACCCTCGACGGCAAGCACGAGAGCATCGCCGGCTCTGAGGCGCCGCGGCTCATCGCCCACCGCTTGCGAGACCGCGCGGCGTCACCGGCGACGGCGCTGCCGCAGCCGCTGAACCTCGAACCCCCGACCGATGCCGAAGGTGGCGCCGTCCTCGTCGTCGACGGCCGCGACGCCGAGGTCGAAGACGGCGTCGTCTGGCTCACGCCGGGCGCGCACACGCTGACGCTCAGCAAGGGCGGCTTCGACAGCCGCGTCGTCGTCGTCGAGGTGCCCGGCGATCGCTTACCGGCGCCGGTGTCGCTGGTGCTCGAAAAGTCCTTTCCTTTCTTGACCGGCGCAGGCCTCGTCACCGCCGGCGGCGGCGTCGCGGTCACCGCGCTGTTCGGCCTCTTGACGCTCGTGGTCGAGGCCGACCTCGCCGATGGCATCGCCGAGAAAGACCTCGATAGCACACGGGGTCTCGGCGTCGGGCTGCTCGTGATCACGGGCGTCGGCGTCGTCGCCATCGGCACCGGCGCCACC
>JANNAY010000882.1:0-1565 GCA_031384945.1 Deltaproteobacteria bacterium | reverse complement strand
CGCGTGCTCTCGGCGATGCCCTCGAAGCCGATCTCCATCACGAGCTGGGGTTCGACGACGCGGACGGGGCCGTGGCGCTCGGTCGTGTGCTTCTTGATGAAGATCGGCTTCGAGGGCAACGCCGAGAGCACGCGGCACAAGAGCGGCAACGACGTCCGCTTTCCCCGCATCTTGAAGTGGCGCACCGACAAGAAATCCGACGACGCAGACTCCGTCGCCACGCTGCGCGCGCTCTTGAAGTGACCTGCGTTAGTGTGCGCCGTCGC
Organism: Deltaproteobacteria bacterium; assembly: GCA_031384945.1. Classification (GTDB taxonomy): domain Bacteria; phylum Myxococcota; class UBA727; order UBA727; family VGSZ01; genus VGSZ01. Next base: position 1,299 of record JANNAY010000882.1, on the reverse strand, counting down.
ACAGCAGTTCGAATCGCCACGTCGTCGTCGCCGTCGCTCCCTGACCTGCACACCTTTGGATGGCCATGCTCCCTGCCCTCTTCGTGCTCGCTCTTGCTTCGCAAACACATGCCGAGCTCGCGCCGGTGTTCCATCCTCAGGCCGACGTCTCCTTCGACGTCGACCACGACGGTGGCGAGGTCGATGACGCGGGCGTGCGCAAAAAGAAGATCAAGCGAAAGCCCGTGCGCCGCACGCCACCCCCCGTGGCCGCGCGGCCGCGAAAAGAAGCATCTCCGGTCAGCGTCGGCCTCGCTGGCGCCGCCGGTGCCGCCATCGGCGCCGCTGTCGGACTCGGCGGCATCACAGCCGCCGGCCTCTACACCACGCAGGTGATCGGACCGCAGCCGCCCGAGGTCATCCTCGCCACCGCCGTCATCGCCATCGGCATCGCCGTCGCCACGCCCTTCATGGCCGGCCTCGGCGGCGGGGCCGGCGTGCTGCTCGCCGACCCCCGATCGAAGCCCGACGAGTGGAGCGGACTCTTGCAGTGCGCGGCCTCGGGCTACTGCGCTGGCGTCGGCGCCGTCGCTGGCTCGTTGTTTGGCTGCGGCGTGCCCGGCACCAATGGCAACTGTTTGCAGTTCCCCGGTCCCGACCGGCCCGCCGAGTGGACGGCCGGCGCCAGCATCGCCGGCCTCGTCGGCGGCAGCCTCGTCGGCATCGTCGGCGGCTACCTGCTCGCGCCCGACAAGCTCGACCCTTACATCCCGATGGCCATCGGCACGTTGGGCGGCGCGTTGCTGGGAAGCGCGACGGTCGGTGGCCTCGCTGCAGGGGTGGCCACCGGGCTGCGTCCGTAGCGGCTTATTCGAGCAGGCTGAAGCCGACGATGCCGCCGCCGATGGCCGCGACGACGCCGCCAGCGATGGCGGTGAGCCACACCGGCTTGTTGTCCTCGCAGACCGAGAGCTGACGCTCGCTGAGGCCGCTGGGATCGCTGGCGCAGTTGCCTTTTTCGCCGGGCTCGACGGGGCCGGCGGCGACTTCGTTGCCGAGGGCGATGGCCGAAGCACCGAGGCCGACGACGGCGCCGAGGCCGCCGACCACACCGCCGATGATGGTCAACGCCGACACCGCCGGGGGCGCGGCGACGACCTCGGCGACGAGCGCGATGTTGACGTCGGTGATGCTGCCGGCGGGCACGGTGACGGTGACCAGCTGCGGGACGAAGCCGACGGCGCTGCCGCCGACGACGTGGGCGCCGGGGACGACGCCATCGACGACGAAGGCGGACGCGACGGCGGCGGCGGCCTTGAT
>JANNAY010000877.1:0-7032 GCA_031384945.1 Deltaproteobacteria bacterium | reverse complement strand
CGCGTGCTCTTGCCGCGCGCCAGGGGCGGCAACGACGATCTGAAGAGATCCCTCGAAGACGCCGGCGCTGTCGTCGTCGCCGTCGACGTCTACGACTCTGTCGCCGTCGACGTCGACGAAGCTGCCGTCGACGACGTCCCCGCGCCGCGGGCTTTGTTTCTGACGTCACCCAAGCGCGTCGCCGAATTGGTGAAGAAAGTACGCGTCGCCGAAGACGTCGTCGTCATCGCCATCGGCGACACCACCGCCGCGGCCCTCAAAGAGGCCGGACAACGGGTGGATGCCGTGCTGTCGTCCCCAACGCCCCTGGCCCTTCTCGACGCGCTCGCGATGGCGCAGAAACCGGCGTGATGCGCGCACTCTCCTCACTCGCTGTCGTCGTCACCGCCTGCGCTGGCCTCTGCGCATGCCTTTGGGGCGGGCTCGCCTGCACGCCGGCGCCGGGGCCCACGGCCGCGGAGGGCGCCGCCCACCTCGGCCTCGAGAGCGGCACGACCTTCAGCTACATCGCCGGCGTGAGCGTGACCGAGACGCACGAGGTGAAGACGTCGGGCGTGCTGTTCGACGGCGTCGCCGTCGACGTGCTGGCCAAGCAAAACGGCTTCGCCAAAGACGAGCGCACCATCACCTTCGGCGTCGACGTCGCGCAGGCGTCGATCTTGCGCTTTCAAGATTGCATCGCGCGCTGCGCACAGCCGTCGGCGCCGATCCCGTTTTTGAATTGGCCGCTCAACGAAGGCGACAGCGTCGAAGGCGACGTCGACGTCACCGTGAGCGACGGCGACTCTGAGGTCGTGCGCCGCGAGCGCCACACGACGACGGTGGGGCCGCCCGAGAGCGTGACGGTGCGCGCCGGCACCTTCGACGACGCGTTTTTGATCTCGTGGACGCGCACCATCACGAACGTCGACGAGAGCACCGAGAGCGAGAGCAACGTGCTGCGCTGGGTGCCCGACCTCGGCATCGTCAAGTGGGACGCGCCCGACGGCACCGTGCTCGAGCTGTCGACGAAACCCTGATCCTGTGTGCAACTTGGCGGCGTGAGCTTCACCCGCGTCTTCGCCGGCCCCACCGCTCCTCAAACCCCGTCGTGGATCGCGACGACGTTGCCTGCGACGTCGACGCCGAACCCGCGCGTGTCGTTCGCGGCGCGATCGATCAAGGTCGCCCTCGACGACGGCGACAGCATCTACGGCTTCGGCGCAGGCTCAGTCGGAACGCCGACGCGCAACGGACAGTCGCTGCGGCTGATGAACCTCGACACGCTGTTCTACGGCGTCGAAGGCGCCACCTACGCGTCGTTTCCGCTGTTCTGGGTGCGGGGCAAAGAAGGCGCCGTCTCTGCCTACCTCGTCGTCAGCAGCGCCGTCTGCGCCGTCTCCATCAACGACGTCGTTGAATTCGAATTCGACAAAGGCGGCGGCTCCAACGACGTCATCGTCTTCGCCGGCAGCGCCGTCGACATCGCCGCCGACATCGCCGAGGTCACCGGCAGAAGCTTCGTGCCGCCGGCCTGGGCGCTGGGCTTTCACCAGTCCCGGTGGAGCTACCGCACCGCCTTTGAAGTCGAGAGCGTGGCCGCAAGGTTTCGCAGTGAAGAAATCCCCCTCGATGTCATCCATCTCGACATTCACTATATGGATGAATACCGGGTGTTCAGCTGGCATCCAGAACGCTTCCCCGATCCGAAGGCGCTGCACGAGAAGCTGACTGCCCGCGGCGTGCGCACCATGGCCATCGTCGACCCCGGTGTGGCCGTCGGACCGACCTTTGTTCACGACGAGCTGACGCGCCTCGAGGGCTGCCTCGAGACCAGCAAGGGCGACACGTTTGTTGGCAAGGTCTGGCCGGGTGCCACGGTCTTTCCTGACTTCGGCAAAGCCGGTGTTTCGGCGGCGTGGTCAAAGTTTCACCGTGTCTTGATCGACGCGGGTGTCTCGGGATTTTGGAACGATATGAACGACCCGGTCTTTCAGGTCGGCGACGTCTACGATCCGCTGTCGAAAGACGTCACGCACCACGACGGTCCGCACGTCGAGCAGCGCAACCTCTACGCGAACCAGATGGCGGCGGCGACGGTGCAGGGTCTCGACGACGCACGCGCCGAAGCATCGAAGAAGAGCGGCGTCGACGTCGACGAGCGCCCCTTCGTGCTCTCGCGCTCGGGCTTCTGCGGCATCCAGAAGCACAGCGCGCTGTGGACGGGCGACAACTTCTCGTCGTGGGACCAGCTGCGCGAGGGCATGCACATGCTCGTGCACCTCGGGCTCTGCGGCGTGCCGCTGGTCGGTGCCGACATCGGCGGCTTCGGCGGACGCCGCGGCAAATACGGCATCGTCAAGACCAAGCCGGCGAGCGAGCTCTACGTGCGCTGGCTCGAGCTCGGCGCGCTCATGCCGTTTTGCCGCGTGCACAGCGTGCTCTACGGCCCCCGCCAAGAACCGTGGAGTTTCAGTGACGACGTCAGCAAGCACGCGCGTCGCATCTTGCGGCGGCGCTACCGCATGCTGCCGTACCTGTTGTCGCTGACGCGCGAGGCCCGCGAGACGGGGCGCGCGCTGTGGCGTCCGCTGTGGATGCACCACGCGGTGCCCGCGCAACACACGCAACTGGCGCAGCAACAGTTCTTGTTGGGCGAGCAGCTGTTGTGCGCGCCCGTCGTCGACAAGGGCGTGAAGAAAAAGCAGGTGTGGCTGCCGCGCTGCGCCGACGGCGCGCCATGGATTGAGCTCAAGAGCGGCCGCGTCTTCGCCGGCGACAGCGTCGTCGACGTCGACGTGGCCGTCGGCGACGTCGTCGCCTTCGTCAAAGGCGGCGCCGGCTTCTTCTCTGTGCAAGCCGCAGAGAACGCGCCGCAGACGCTGTCGAAGGCGCTGGCGTATGAGCTGCTGGCGCCGACGAAGACGCCGTCGACGGCGACGCTGACGTTGGAAGACGGCGTCTCGCGCCACGCGCTGTGGACCCTCGCAGTCGAGAGCCGCGACGACGACGGGGCGCTGCGGCTGCGCTTCGACGTCGACTCACGCGGCTTCGCGCCCCGGCAAACCTCGATCGAGCTGCGGGTGCCGCGCGGCTTCTCGACGGCGTCGATCGACGGCAAAGACGTGGCAGTCGTCGAACGCGACCTCGGCGACGAAGACCGCGCCTTCGTCACCGGCGTCGTCGACGTACCCCTCGACGCGAAGTCGATCATCGTCACATGACCGGCGCGCTGCAAAAGGTATGGCATGAGGATCGCGATCTACCGAAGATCTTCTATGGGGTGAACAGCGAGGGCATGGGTCACGCGATGCGCGTGCTGCCCGTCGTGCAGCGCCTGCGCGAGCGCTACGATGTGCACCTGTTTTGCGGCGGTCGGGTCAAACAATACTTAGAGAACAAAGTGCCCAATGTGTGGCCGCTTTTCTTCATCCCCCTCATCTACCGTGACAACCGCATGATCGTCGGCGAGAGCACGGCGCGAGCTTTTGCGCGGGCGCCGTCGTGCTTCAAAGACGCTGGCTGGCTGTGGTGGAAGATGGTGCGCGAGCAGCCGCGCGTGGTGATCACCGATTACGAATTTCTCACCATGTGGATCGGGTTTCTCAGTCGACAAAAAATCGTCTGCCTCGACAACAACCAAAGCGCCCGCTACGCCGCACTGCCGCCCCGAGCAACGCCTGAAGAGCAGACGGCGCTCGATACGGTGGTCACTGTATCGAAGTGGAATTGTCCCTTCGCTGACCGCACGCTTCTCAGTTGCTTTTACCAGCCCGGTCTGGCGCCGGGCGTCGACGCGAAGAAGGTGCGCTTCGTGCCGTGCGCCGTGCGCGACGAGGTGCTCGAGCGCAAAGACCGCGTGCGCAGCGACGGACCAGTGCTCGTCTACCAAACGTCGTCAACGAACCACCGCTTGCCCGCCGTGCTCAACGAAGCAGCCGCACGCACCGGCCTGCGCTTTCATGTCTACGGCATGAGCTTCGACAGCAGCGCCGACGTGGTGTGCCGCTCGTTCGATGACGCCTTTCTCGACGACCTCGCCGCCGCCCCCTTCGTCATCGTCAACGGCGGCCACAGCACCATCGTCGAGGCCCTCGCCCTCGGCAAAGCGGTGTTGGCCGAGCCGGTGAAGGGCCACTACGAGCAGATGCTCAACGCCAAGGGGCTCGAGGCGCTGGGCACAGGCAAATACGTCGAAGAAGTCAGCGTCGCTGCCATCGTCGAATTCGCCGCCGGCGCCGCCGCCGCCAGAGACAAAGCCGCCGCCCTCAACGTCGTCGACAACGACGCCGTCGTCAGAGCGGTCGAAGACGCCATCGCAGAAGTAACGCAGAGACGCTAAGCGCTTGCCTATGGCTGAGACCTCCGCTGCAGCGACGACGATGACCGTGCCCGCAACGCCGAAGAAGCTGCCGCCGTGGCCAGCGCTGGCGGTGCTCTCGGGCCTCTTGATGGGCTTCAGTCAGCCGCTGGTGGTCGAGTCGATCACCGGCAAGACGCCGCTTGATGGCAGCGGTCTCACGGGCATGTTGGCGCTCTTCGCCCTCGTGCCGGCGCTGCTCGCCATTCAGACCGCCGGACCAAAGCGCGCCTACGCCGTAGGCTTCGTCACCTTCTTCGTCGCGTTCACCATTATCATCAATTGGATCGTCACGACGATTCACGTATATGGTGGAGCACCGTTGTGGGCGGCGTTGCCGGTGCTGCTGCTGCTGACCGCCGCCATGGGCGCCTACGTCGCCGCCGCCTTTGCCGTCGCCCGCATCGTCGCCCGCTTCTTCGCCTGGCCGCTCTATCTCGTGCTGCCGCCGGTGCTCGCTGGCGTCGAGCTGCTGCGCAATCTCGGCCCGCTGGGCGGCTTTCCGTGGGGCGCGCTGGGCCATTCGTTCGCGACCGTGCCCGCGTTCTTGCAGGCGGCCAGCATCGTCGGCGTTACCGGTCTGACGTTTCTGGCTGCACTGGTGAATGGCGCGCTCGCCGCGGCTCTCAGCAGCTGGTTGAACGGCAAAGGCGTCGACAAACGCGCAGCAGGCGTCGCCGTGGCCGTCGTCGTCGTCTGGGCCGGCTTCGGCGCCGTCCGCCTGGGCGACGACATCACGAGCGGGCCCGCCATTCGCGTTGGCCTCTTGCAGCCCAACGTCAACGAAGGCCTCGCCGACCTCACGCACGAACCCAAGGGCGATCTGCTGCGGCGCTTTCACGCCCTCGAGACGCGGGCCCTCGACGACGGCGCCGACGTCATCCTCTGGCCCGAAGGATCGTTTCCGTCGCGTGGCTTGAAGCGCGATTTGAAGACGTTGAAAGACATTCACCTGGTGCCCGAGGGCTCGAAGGTGCCACAGGCCAGCATCGTCGGCGTCAGCGTGAGCGGCAAGCTCGCCGGCAGCGACGGCAAGTCGCGCGGCATCCGGCAAAACTCGGCCTTCGTCGTCGACGACGAATTCAAGGTGCACGGCCGCTTCGACAAGACGCACCTCGTGCCCTTCGGCGAGTACGTGCCGTGGCCCTTCGGCGCGCTGGTGCGGCAGTTCATTCCGCTCGGCACCACCACCCCCGGCAACGCCCTCGAACCCATCGCCGTCGACGTCGACAACGCCGCCGTCAAGGTCGGCATCACCATCTGCTACGAGGGCGTCTTTCCTGAAGTGTCGCGGGCGATCGTGAAGAACGGCGCGACCTTCATGGCCAACCTCACCGACGATCGCTGGTACGGCGTCAGCGGCATGGCGACGCAACACCTGCTCATGTACGCGCTGCGCGCCGTCGAGACCGGACGCCCCGTCGCCCGTGCCACCAACACCGGCATCTCAGCGTGGATCGACATCCATGGCGGCTTGCACAAGCAGACCGCGATGTACGAAGAGGCCGTCGTCGTCGACGACGTGCCGCTGCAGACGCGCGATACGCTCTACCTTGCCCTCGGCGACTGGCTCGCCTTTCTCTCGCTGCTCTTCACCTTGGTGTGTTGGTTCGCGGCGATGGTCACGGCAAAGATGTCGTCGTTCGCAAGAAAAGTGCAGCGACTGTGCTGCTGACCGTCCTCGGCACTCTCTCTGCGCTGAGCGGCATTGGCATGTGGTTGAAGAGCGATGGTCTTGACGAAGCACTGTCGACCAAAGCGATGCTCTTGGCGGTCGCGGGGTTGCTGGTCGCATTTGGCGCCCTCTCGCACCGCAGCTGGGGACGCCGCGCCGTCGCCGTCACGGGCGTGCTCTGCGTCGTCTTCGGCGTCGCCGCCACCGTCATCGACGGCCCCGACAAATTGGCCGTCGTCGTCGCTGGCGTTGTTTTGTTCTTCTTGTCGCGCAAGCATGAGGTGCTGCGCGCTGCCCCCACTGGCGCCGACCAACTCTGATGCGCATCGCCCTGTTTCACGACGACGACCCGCGTCTACCGCGCCTGCGCGGCGAGCTGACCGAGCTCGGCCACGAAGTGTTGGTCATCGGCCCCGGTGTCTCGTTGCTCTACCTGGCAGCGCTGTTCGAAGATCGTCGCCCCGACGTCATTCACTCCCTCGGCCGCGGACCGGTTGCGCTCGCGCTCGCCGCGTTTTGGAAGAAGCGCCTCGAGAAGCAGGGCACCAGACGCGCCCACGACGTCAGCGGCGTGCCCTTCGCCGACGCCACCATCGACGGCTCCCTCGTCGGCAGCGACCTCGTCGAGCACTACTTCAAGATGCTGCGCCTGCGCTGATCGCCGAAGCGCTCGGCCAACGCGATGCAGGCCGACTGGAGATCACGGCCGCTATGGGGGCCTGTTCGCTGCGGTCGCGCCCATGGGCTGAGCATTCGTCACTTCTCTCACCGACCTCATGAATGTGGCACCCCCTGCACATGGGCTGACGTTTCTGCACATCTCTCACCGAAGCGGGCCTCATGAATGTGGCGCCCCCTGCCCATGGGCTCACGATTGGGTGCGGATCTGATCGTGACGTCGCTGGGAATTCGGGGGCGCCAGCGCCGTTGTCACCGCATGAAAACACTCCGCCAACTTGCCGCCCCTGCCCCGGGGCCAACCTCTGCCTCCGGCGCCAACCCGCTGGAGAAGCTGCGC
>JANNAY010000853.1:0-3566 GCA_031384945.1 Deltaproteobacteria bacterium | reverse complement strand
CTTCTCGACGAGCACCTCGACCGGATAGCGCTCGGCGACGGCCATCATCTCGAGGTCGTCAGAGACGACGACGCCGTCGTAGCCGAGCTGCTGGCGCAAGAGCTTCTCGAGGATCGACGACGACAGCGTCGCTGGCTCTTCGGTGTCGAGGGCCGGGAACATCACGTGCGCGGTCATGATCGACGCGACGCCAGCGCGCACGGCGTCAACGAAGGGGACGAGCTCGACGTCGTTCAAGCGCGCGAGCGAGTGCGGCAAGCGCGGCAAGGCGAGGTGCGAGTCGGTGTCGGTGTCGCCGTGTCCGGGGAAGTGTTTGGCGCAGGCCGCGACGCCGGCGCCTTGCATGCCTTCGATGAAGCGGGCGCCGATGGCCCCGACGGCGGCGGCGTCGCGCGAGAACGAGCGCTCACCGATCACGGGGTTTTTTGGGTTGGTGTCGACGTCGACGACGGGGGCGAAGTCCCACTGAAAGCCGAGGGTGACGAGCTCGCGCGCCATCATCGCGCCCAACCGATACGGCAGGTCTTTGTCCGTCGATGCCGCCTTGCCGACGATGCGCATGGCGGGGATGTCGGTGGCGATGCCGCGCAGCCGGGCCACGCGCCCGCCCTCTTGATCGACGCTGACCAGCAACGGTGACGAGGTCGAACCTGATGACGCGGACCGCGACGATCTGCCCAGCTCGAAGATCTGCGTGTTGAGCGCGACCACCTGCTCGCCGGTCTCGATGTTGCGCTTGAACAAGATGAAGCCGCCCACGTCGTGGTCTTTCACCAGCGATGTCGCCGAAGCGGGCACATCGGTGCCGTGAAAGCCGACGACGAAGAGCTGACCGAGAGGGAGGCGCGCCATGGCCGGAACCTCGGAAGTCCGCGATCCGGCGTCAAGCTGTGAGCGAGCCCGCGGCTTGCGCCAAAGCGAACAGGTGGACGCCGCCGGTTCGCGCTGCAGCGCACCCATGAAACCGTGCCCCTCCCTTCGAGGTGTCTCCATGCTGCGTCTCTTGCCGCTCGCTGCCTTGTGCAGCGTCGTCATCATCTCCTCCTGCGATTGCTCCTCACCCGCCAGCGAAGGTGAGGGCGAAGGCGAAGGCGAAGGCGGCGAAGGCGAAGGCGAAGGCGAAGAGGGCGAAGGCGAAGGCGACGTCGGAGAAGGCGAAGGCGAAGGCGACGTCGGCGAAGGCGAAGGCGAAGGCGAAGGCGAAGGCACCCTCGAGCCCGGCAGCTGCGTGAAAGACGCCGCCGTGCTCGCCGTCGAACGCGCCTGCACGCGCACCGAGCAGTGCGCCTGCGGGTCCTTCTGCGACCTCGGCCGCTGCGCCTCGGCCTGCGTCGTCGACGGCGACTGCGCCGTCGGATCCTGCGACGACTTCGGCCGCTGCAGCGTCGCCGACGACGAAAACCGCGTCGCCTCTGCCCCCGTCGCCGTCGAAGGCAAATTGGTCGTCGACGACGGCGTGGCCACCAGCGCCTTTGTCGGCGACAAACAGCTCGTGATCTTTCGCGCCGTCGGTGGCGACGTCAGCCGCGGCCGCATCGTCGCCGGCGGCCTCTTCGACGTCGCGTTCGCAGTCGACGGCACAGCCGAAGACGACCTCGCCTACGCCGCCGAATTGAGCGTCGTCGACGTCGCCGAAGACGAAGCCGTCGCCGTCATCGTCCGCCAACGCCTCGCCGCCGCCGGCGCGTTCGCCGACAACCTGCGCGCCTTTGACGCCGCCGGCAACGTCGCCACCGTCGTCTTGCTGTCGCCCGACGCGCCCCCGGCGACGCCGACGTTGGCGGGCCGCTACGCAGGCACCATCAGCCTCAACGCCCAGGGCCTCGGACAGCCCACTGGCGCGCCGGCCACGGCCACGTTCGCCAACGTCACCGCCGACCTGTTCGACGACGTCGACGGCGTGCGCATCGTGCTCATCGATCCGGCGCGGCTCTTGGTGCCGTCGGGACGCCTGATCGGTGACCTCGTGGCCGACGCCACCGGCAGCAACGGCAGCGTCGACTTCGACCGCTTCAACGCCGTCGCCGCCGCCACCGTCTTCGGCGCCCGCTCGCAGGTGCTCGGACGTCCGCGCCCCGGCCACTACGACAACGACGGCGACGGCACCGTCAACATCGACGTCCAGGTCGCCTACGACGGCATCGTCGACGGCGGCATCCAGACCATCCCCGTCTCGCAGTGGGCCATTCAGCTGAGCCGCACCGGCGACACCACCGGCCTCGCCCCGAGCCGCGTCGAGCTCGACCTCGAGCGCCCCATCCACACCTCGGCCATCACCCACTTCACGCTCGAAGACGCCGTGCTGCGCGTGCTCAACGACACCGCCCTGCGCGACATCAACACCCGCGTCGCCGGCTACGACAAAGCGTGGAACCTGCGCAGCGCCGTGCAGCCCGACATCTCTGACTGCTCGCCCAAAGACGACGACGACCTGCTGCAGCGCTTCACCATGGCCACCGCGCTGTTCAATCCGGCGCGCCTCGGCGGCACCTCGTGGTCGTTCACCGGCGCCGACCCTGTCACTGCCATCACCGCCGACCTCGGCCCCGGCGCCGCCCGCTACGCCGTCAACGACGTCAACTCGACCTTCACCACCGTCGACTTCGTCAACGCCAACGTCAACCTCACCGCCTTCGTCGACGGCGTCACCTACCACCACTGGTTCCCCTGCGCCTTTGGCGAGGTCGATCGCTGCGACCGCGCCGTCGAAAACACCGGCTGCGCCGTCGTCGCCGTCAACAACGACGTCATCACCGAGACCGTGCGCTCGCGCTTCGGCAACGCCCAGAACGTGCAGCGCACCGAAGACGTCCGCGTCAACGCCATCTGCGTCTTGCCCGACCTTTCGCCGAAGTGCGCCGAGCAGCTCGTCTGCGACGGCGCCGACGCCAACGGCCGCGTCGCCACCACCCTCTTCGACCGCAGCGGCAGCCGCGTCGACGACAACAGCGGCGACCTGCTCTGCGCCGGCTCGCAGAATTCGCTGGCCCAGCCCTTCGACGCCCCCGCCGACGCCTCCGACGTCGTCGCCGCCTGCGAAGCCGACCTCGACGCCTTCAACGCCGCCGTCACCGTCCCCAACAGCGGCACGCAGCACGAGCGCCTCGCCGCCCTCGGCTGGGATGATCCGCACGCGTGCTTGAACCCCGTGCGCTTCGTGGCCGCGCTGACCGCAGCGACCGGCACCGCCAGAAACGCGCCCAACGGCGCCCCGACCGACGCCACGCAAGAGCTCATCGCCATGCGCCTCGTGCAGCGCTGGGCGCAGGTGCACGCGTTCATCGCCTCAGAAGCGTTGCAGCAGGCGTTTGTCTTGCCCGGCATCGACAACAACGGCGACGCCCGCGCCAACGCCGCCCTCGTGCGCAGCGTGCGCGGCCTGCGCCTGCTGCTGCAGCCGCGCATCGCCTCCGCCATCGCCGGGTGGAGCGCCCGCGGCACCGCCCTCGACGACCCCCGCCGCGCCATCGCCACCGCCGCCGTCGCCGTCGATCCGCGCTGGACGGCCCAACAGAACGTGATGACCTCGCTCTACGAGCTGCTCGCCGTGCAGGCGCAGCTGGCCA
>JANNAY010000824.1:0-1839 GCA_031384945.1 Deltaproteobacteria bacterium | reverse complement strand
CAGCACTGTCGCCCATGTCGCCACCTGCTGCTCGAGGTCTCGCCGGTCGACCTTGTCGAAGGTGTCGTCGGCGGAGTGGTGGATGTCGAAGTAGCCGCTGACGTCGACGTCGAAGGAGACGATGGGGACGCCGGCGTCTTGCAAGCCTTCGACGTCGGAGCCTGCGTCGCGGGCGGGCTCGCGGCCGATGAAGACACGCAGCGGCACGAGCGCGGTGGCGAGTCCAGCGAAGCCTTTGTCGGCGACGAAGCCGTCGGGGAGGGCGACGCGGTAGACGCGGCCGGCGCCGCTGTCGGCCTCGGCGGTGACGGCGATGGAGGCGACCTCGTCTTTGTGGGCGGCGAGGTAGGCGTCGCTGCTGCCGCCGGTCTCTTCAGAGCCAAAGAGCACGACGCGGATCGTGCGGGCCGGCCGCAGCTTGGGCGGAAGCTCGGCGAGCAGCTTCACCGCGGCGACGGTGACGACGACGCCGGCGCCATCGTCGACGGCGCCTTCGCCGGGGTCCCAGCTGTCGAGGTGTCCGCCGATCACGATCACGCCTGCTTTGGGATCGCGGCCGGGCAGCTCACCGCTGATGTTCCACGCCTCGGTGGCGGGCACGATCGTCGGCGTCATCGCGAGCACGACGTGCACGGTTCCACGCTGCGCGAGCGCTGCCAGCAGGTCGGCGTCGGCGACACCGATGGCCGCCGACGGGATGTGCGCCAGCGGCTGCCCGCCGCCGGTCGCGCCGGTGTGCGGCGCGCGGTGGTTGGCCGTCGAGATCGAGCGCGTGAGAAACGCCACGGCGCCGCGCTCTTTGGCGAGCGCAGGGCCTGCGCCGCGGGCTTTGACGGCGATGCCGTAGCCTTCGCCGTCTTGCGTTCGCACCATCGGCTGGTTCACCAGCGCGATCTTTCCGACGAGCGATGCCTTCGGCGCGGCGACGAGGGCCTCGACGCTGTCGAAGACGACGACGTCGGCTGAGATGCCTTCTTTCGGCGTCGCCGGACTGTTGCCGAGCCCGAGCACCGACAGCGACAACGGATACGGCGCCGTCAGCGTCAGCGACTCGGGACCGCGCAGCCACGCATCGCGCTTCGTGAAGCTCTCAGCGTGCACGTGCTGAAAGCCGAGCTTCTTGAGCGTCGCCAGAGCCCAGTCTTTCGCGCGCGCCATCGCCGGGCTGCCCACCGGCCGGCCACCCACCTCGCTCGTCAGCGACCGCAGCACCTCGTACGCGACGCTGTCGCCGGCCAGCGCCCGGTCGCGCGCCGTCGTCGCCGCCTGCACCGTCGTCGCATTGGGCGTCGTCGCAGTCGGAGCAGCTGCAGCGGTCGGAGCAGGCGACGCGCAGACGACGGAGGCGAAGGCAAACACGGCGAAAGCGCTCATGCCCGGCGGTAGCGCGTTGCGGGGTGTCGTCACAACGGACAGCGTGCCGGCGTGTCTGACGTGACCTTTCACATCGATGCGTCGCGGCTGCCGGTGCTGGTCGCGCGGTGGCCGTCGACGTGGGCGTCGATGATCGCGTGCGAGTCCGCGCTGCAAGAGATGGCCGCCTGCCGTCGCCACGGCCGCATCGCCTGGGTCGTCGACGTGCGGGCGTCGAGCAAGCCGTCGATGCAAGAGCGCGGTCTCATCGCTGCGTTCTTGCGGCAGCTGCGCGAAGGCGACAGCGACGTCGGCGGCTTCGCGGTCGTCTCGACGTCGAAGACCGCGCGCGGCGTCATGCTCGCGCTCAACTGGCTCGCACGCCGCCCCTACCCCATCGAGCCCTTCGCCGACGTCGACAGCGCCATCGCCTGGGCCGCCGGCGCCGCCGCGCCACCGCCACCGCGTCGCTAGCGCGCACAAGGC
>JANNAY010000806.1:0-7608 GCA_031384945.1 Deltaproteobacteria bacterium | reverse complement strand
CTTCTCGAGGTCGGGCTTGGTGATGCCGAACTTCGAGGCGTTGCCGCCGGTGTGCACGTATTTGTGATGTCCCGCGCCCTGCCCCGGATCGACCCGCAACAAGATGGATTTACCAGCGAAGACGTCGCCGTGCTTCTCGAGCGGGTGCAGGTTATCCACGGTGACAAAGACGCCCTGCGCGAGCGCCGCGATGTATTCTTTTTCGCCGACAAAGTTGGGCGTGAACAAGATTCTCGACGGATCGATGCCGGGCACCGTTTCCATGACACGCGCGATCTCGCCGGGCGAGACGCACTCGACGCCGAAGCCCTTGTCAACGACGGCTTTGATGACCGCCGGGTGCGGGTTCGCTTTCATGGCGTAGAAGACACGGTCGACGGCCGACATGCTCTTCAGCGCGTCGAGCGACTCGTGCAGCGTGCCTTCGTCGAGCACGTAGCGGGGCGTGCCCTTCTTCGCCTCCTCCAACAGCTGCGTCTTCTTCGTCTTCCACCACGCCGGCACATGCGCCGTCGTCGACATCGGCGCCTGCTCTTCAAAGAGCGCGCGCCACGTCGGACCAAACGTTTGCTCGCTCTTGCGCTGCGAAAACAACAACACGTGCAGCTCGCGCACGAGGCGCTCGGCGTGCTCTTCGTCGACGACAAACGTGAGGTTCAGGTCGCTCGCCGCCTGCGAGACCATGTGCACTTTTTGTTCTTCGAACACCTGCAGCGCGGGTGCGAGCTGGTGAAGAATCGCGCGGATGCGCCGGCCCACCAGGGACACAGTTGCGCAACCCCGCACGATGCGCGGCTTGCACAGCTTGGCCAGCGCCGTCGTCAGCTCTTGCAGCGTGACGTCGTCGAGGGTGTTGGCGGCGGCGTCGAGGGTGACGGTGACGTTCATCTCTGACGTCGACACGAGATCGATGCTCAAGCCGCGCTGCTTGAAGCAGGTAAAGACGTCAGCGAGAAAGCCGACTTGCTGCCACATGCCGCTCGTCTCCATCGAGATGAGGGTGACGCCGCGCTTGTGGGTGATGGCTTTGACTTGTCCTTCGCCGGTCTTTTCGCCGCCGAGGATTGTCGTGCGCTCGCTGTCGGGGCGGTCGGTCCAACGCACCTCCATCGGGACGCGGTGACGGCGGCACGGCGCGATCGAGCGGGGGTGCAAGACCTTGGCGCCCATCGACGCGATCTCTTGCGCCTCGCCGTAGCTGCACTGCTTCACGAGCATCGCCTGCGGCAACAGCCGCGGATCGGCGGTGAAAACGCCGGGCACGTCCGTCCAGATCTCACAGCGCAGTGCCTGCAGCTTCGCCGCGAACAACGACGCCGAGGTGTCGCTGCCGCCGCGTCCGAGCAGCACCGTGCCGCCGCCCTTGTCGCTGGCGATGAAGCCCTGGGTGATCACGCACTTCTTTGCGCCGAAAATCACATCGAAGCGGGACATCAAGGCGCTGTCTTTGTCGTCGTCGACGTCGGCGCTCAGCACCTGCTGCATCTCGGGGCGCAGGTCGTCGTCTTTCGACTTGAAGCACGTGCGCGCGTCGACCCACTCGGTGGCGAAGCCCTCTTTGTTGAAGAACGCCGCGCCGAGCTTGGTCGACATCAACTCGCCCATCGCCATCACGCGTGCGAGCAGGCGCGGCGAGCGCTCGCGCAAGAGCGAGGCGCCGGTGGCCAGCCGCTCAATCTCGCTGAGGTCGGCGCCGACGACGACTTCGACGTCGACGCCCATGTCAGCGGCGAGCTGCGCATGGCGATCGCGCAGGGCCTGCATCACAGGCTTCCAGGAATCGCCGCCGGTGACTGCCTCGTTGACCAGCTTCTCAAGCGTGTCGGTCATCTTCGTGATCGCGGAGCAGACGATGACGGGCCGCAGTCCGTCGTCGGCGCGTGCCCGCGCCTGCTGCAAAATGTTCTTCCACCGCGGCGCGGTGGCCACCGAGGTGCCGCCAAACTTGAGGA
The DNA here is from genome assembly GCA_031384945.1 of Deltaproteobacteria bacterium. Lineage (GTDB taxonomy): Bacteria > Myxococcota > UBA727 > UBA727 > VGSZ01 > VGSZ01. The sequence continues at coordinate 5,656 of JANNAY010000806.1, read as the reverse complement.
TCACGGCCTTGGGCGTCGTCGTCGTCGTCGAAGTCATGGGCGGCGTCGTAAAGGTGCTTCGTGCTGCGGTCAACGCGTCGACGTCGACGGCACCGGAAAGTGCGGTAGCGTGCCGCCGTCGATGTCCGGCACCCGCGAGCTCCCCGATCCACTCGTCGGCACCGTCGTCGCCGGCCGCTATCGCATCGACGCGCGCCTCGCCGCCGGCGGCATGGGCGTCGTCTACGACGCCACCCAGCTCGGGCTCGGGCGCCGCGTCGCCCTCAAGGTCATCCGCGGTGACGCCGTCAACGACCCCATCGCCCGCCTGCGCTTCGAGCGCGAGGCCAAGACGGCGTCGTCGCTGTCTGAGCCCCACTCGGTCGTCGTCCACGACTTCGGCGTCCTCAACGAAGGCGACGTCGGCGGCGGCGCCGGCGGCCTCTTCATCGCCATGGAATTCGTCGAGGGCGAGACCCTGCGCCAGCTGCTCGGCTCTACCGGACGCCTGACGTGGAAGCGCACCCTCGTCGTCGTCGAGCACGTCGCCCTCGCCCTCGCCGCCGCTCATGGCAAAGGCCTCGTCCACCGCGACTTGAAGCCCGAGAACATCATGCTGCAAGCCGCCTCCGGCGAAGGCGGCGGGTATTTCTGCAAGGTGCTCGACTTCGGCCTGGCCAAGGGGGTCAACGAAGACCTGCTGCGCGCCACCGACGGCAAGCCGCTGACGCGCTCAGGCGGCTTCGTCGGCACGCCGGGCTACATCAGCCCCGAGCACATCGACGGCGCCGGCGAAGACCCGCGGCAAGACGTCTACGCCCTCGGCGTCGTCTGGTGGGAGATGCTGACCGGCCGCCACCCCTTCCCGGCCGAGACGCCGATGAAGACGCTGCTGCGGCAGATGCACGAAGAGCCGCCGCCCCTCGACGACGTGCTGCGCCTCGCCGACGGCATCCCGCCGGCGGGCGCCCAGCTCGTGCGCGAGATGATGGCGCGCTCGCCGAAAGACCGCCCCAGAGACGGCGCCGCCGTGCTCGCGCGCCTGCAAATGCTCGACAACGCCCCGGGCACCGAGAGCGGCAAGCTCATCGACAGCAACGCGCCGACGCTGCAGGGGTCGCGGCCGCCGGCGATGTCGCCGCATCCGTCGCCGGCGTCGTTGTTGGGCCCCGACGTCCCGCTGATCATGAGCCCGCACCAAGACACGCGCAGCAGCGGTGTCACCACGCGCGACGAGCGGCCGACGTCGCGTCCTGCGCCGCCGTCTTCGCCGTCGACGCCTGCTTCGTCGCCGCCGACCTCGTCGCCGCCGACCTCGTCGCCGACCACGTCGCTGGCGTCGACGACGTCGCAGACGCCCGAGCTGCAATCGATCCGACCGCGCCGTTCACAGAAGCGGCTGATGGCGATGCTGCTGGGCACCTCGGTCGTCGGCACGCTCGCCGGCGCGGTGATCATCAAGGTGCTCGACGAAGAGCCGACGCCGACGCCGCCGCCGCTGCCGCCCGTCGTCGTCGACGCCGGCGTCATGAGCTTCACCGACATCGTCGTCGATGGACTGCCGTCGTTCGCGGCGCTCAAGCCCGTGCGCGACCTCGTGCCGGCGCACGCGCTCAAGCTCTACCGCCCGAACCACTCCGAGCTGCAGGTCGACGGCGACGTCGCCGCCACCGTCGCCGACGTGCTCGGCGGCCGCGTCGTCGACGTCGGCGGCGTGCACTACGCCCTCGAGGTCCGCGAGCTCGATCGCGGACGCGTCGTCGTCGCCGCCAGCGTCTTCGTCGACGCCGGCTCCGTCGTCGACGCCGGCGCTGAAAACGTCGACGCCGGCGCCGCAGAAGTCGCGGACGCCGGCGTCGATGTCGTGCCCGGCGGGCTCGAGCCCTGAGCTACTCGCCCTCGCCTTCGCCTTCGCCTTCGCCTTCGCCTTCGCCTTCGCCTTCACCGCCGGGCGTGTAGTCGAGGGTGAGGACGTAGGAGCCAGCGTCGGCGCCGCTCGGACGGTCGACGGTGAAATAGAGCTGCTGCACGCGGCTCGAGAGCACGGTGACCTCGGCGAGGCCGCTGGCGCCGATGACGCTTTCGGCGTTGCCGCCGCCCACCGCCGTCGTCGTCACGGCCGCCGTGGTCAGGTTCGCCGGACGCGTGCCGACGCGCAGACGCACGCCAGTTGGCCCGTCGATGCGCGCGGTGATCAGCTCTTCGTCGAGCGCGAGGATCTCGTAGACGTCGGCGGTGTCGCCGACGCAGACGGTGGCGTCGATGACGTCGTCAGCTTCGCCGAGCGCCGGATCCGTGCGCACCTGCGTCGACGTCGCCGGCGTCGTGTTGTTGCCGCCCGCGTCGAAGGGGTCAGCGACGCAGGGCTCGCTGACGTCGACGGCGAGGGCGTAGAGCTGCGCCTCGTGCCCGCTGGTGCCCTGCGGACGCACAGTGATCACGTGATCTTTGGGCGTGCCCACGGTGGTGAACGTGAGCTCGACGAAGCCGTCGTCGTCGGTGTCGCGCTGCACGGTCTGCGCGGTCACCGTCGTGCTGCCGGCGTTGACCTTGCCCAGCTCAACAGAGAGGTCGCCCTCGGCCGGGTCGAACGTGAGCCGCGCCGTGATGGTGCGCCCAGCAGCGAACAGGCCCAGCCGGTGCAGGTCGATGTCGGTGTTGCCGCAGGCGCGGCCGCAGCCGTCATCGAGGTCGTTGGCGATGCAGCCGTCAAGGTCGGCGAGCAGCGGCAGCGGCAGCGCGTCGCCGTTGCAGACGTTGGCGCCGGGGTCGAAGCCGCCGATGCAAAGGGCCGTCACGTAGGTGTTGTTCGTCGTCGGCTCGCTGTCGAGGCAGCTGCCGGCGCTGAACGTCGACAGCGTCAGCGTGTAAGGCTGCGCCGTCGCATTCGCCGTCGCCGTCGTCGCCAGCGAAATACGCGCGATGTACGCGCGCGACTCGAGCAGCTGCGGCAGATCGACGACCTCGGTGGCCACCAGGTTCGACGTCGCCACCAATGTGCTGTCAGCGGCGTTGAACAGCTCGAGCTTCAGGTCGCCCTGGCTCTGCGTCGACGTGACGCGCACGCTGCCACCGAGCCGGGCGGGCACGGTGAAGCTGAAGTTGTCGAGGTCTTGCGGGTTGCAGCGCAGCGGCGAGACGGTGCCTGAGATGAGGCCGTCGCCGTCGGTCGTCGTCGTCAACGCCTGCGCCGTCGCCAGCGTGTCGTCGTTCTCGCCGAGGTCGGCGTCACAAGCCTCAGGCCGATCGACCGCGCGCGCGGTGATGCGGTACGGCTGGCTCGGCAGCGCACCCAGCGTCGACGGCAAGGCCACCTTGATGAGGTACTCGGTCGGGCCTTCGGGCGATTTCAGCGTCTCGCTGTCGGCGCTGCCGCTGGGGGCGACGACGACGACGCCGGGGGCGGCGCCGCGCAGCAACGTCGGGTTCAGGTTGCCCTCGGCGTTGAAGTAGTTGTCGACGACGACCTCGACGCCTTGCTGCGGACCGACGGTCACGCGGAAGAAGTCGACGTCAGTGACGCCGCAACGGGTGAGGTCGACAGGGGTGTTGAGCGCGAGGTCGATCGCCGTCGCCGCGGTGTCGTTCGGCTCTTGCGTCTCTTGCGCGGCGGCGCTGCAGTCGGGCTCGACGCCGGCGACGGCCTCGGTGATGGTGATGCTGTAGCCCCACTCGTCGAGGCTGGTGTTGGCGGCGCTGCTGACGCCGACGGTAAACACACCGGTCTCGGTCGGGCTCGTCACGCCGAGCACAGGCAGCCGGGCTGGCGAGAAGGTGAACGTGCCGTTCGACTCTTGCCCGCCCGTCGTGTTGAACAGCGTGACCGTGATGCCTTCGACGGGGCTGTTGGCGACGGAGACGGTCACCGTGTAGCGCTTCTGCGGCAGCACCGGGAACGAGATGAAGTCGGTGTCGCCGCGGCAGAGCGTGCCGCCGTAGGCGCTGCCAATGGTCGGCAGCGCGATGGCGCTACCGATGCTGTTGTTGGGCTCGTCGTCTTCGTCGCACTGCGCCGGCGGCAACACGCAGCGAAAATTCTCACAAATCTCGCGCTCGTCGTCGTCGAAGAAGTCGTCGTGGCATTCGGCGTCGCTCTCGCACTGCGGGGCGGTGCAAACGTTGTTGATGCAGTGAAGCGTGACATCGCTGCCGGGGGGCACGAGGTCGACGCAGTCGGGATCTTCGAAGCACGCAGAGACCGCGCCGACGCACTGTCCGAGCACCGGGTTGCAGACCGTGCCGGTGCCGCAGTCGTCGTCGCCGAGGCAGTAGACGCAGCGTCCGTTTTCGTCGCACTGCTGGTCTTCACGGCAGTTGATCGACGCGTTCTCGGGCGTGCAGTCGGTGCCGCCGGGGATGTCGACGCAGGCGTTGGCTTCGTTGTCGCAGAACTCGTCGGCGTTGCAGCAGAGCTCGGGGAAGTCGTCGCAGAAGCGGCAGCCGCCGGCATCGGGGACGCAGAAGAAGTTGTTGCGGTCGCAGCGTTCGCCGTTGGTGCAGTTGAAGTCAGACGTGCACTCTTGACGGTCGGTGTCGAAGCAGCGGCCGCCAGAGCAGAAGCTGTCGAAGCCGAGGTCGTTGAAGCAGTCGCTGGTCTCGCGGCACGAGACGCAGTCGGGCTCTGTCGACGGACAGGGCAAGACGGTGCGGTCGAGCACGCAGGTCAGGGTCGTTGCGTCGCAATTTTCGAAGCCCTTGCAGCAGGCGGCCGGCGGGTTCTCGTCGTCGAGATCGCACTGATCTTCGATCGCGGGTTGGCAGCTGGCGATCAAGCACTCGCCGCCGACGCAGAGCGAGCCGACGGTGCACTGCTCGTCGTTCTCGCAGGTGTTCACGACGGGCGGCGGGTCAATGATGTCGACCTTGCGCGGACAGGCGGTGGCGACGAGCGCTACGGCGATCGCGGCAAGGGCAAAACGAGCGGAGGTGATGAGGATGTTCACGGGGCCACCGGGGCGAAGTCAGGGCAATCGTCGCTGTCGTCGCCGTCGCGCAGATCTTCGACGCATGGGTTGAAGAGGTTGTCGGGGCTGAAGTGCACGATGCCGACCTCCCAGAAGTCGTCTTCGACGGTCTCGACCCACTCGCCACGCAGCTGCCCGAAGACGAACAAGCGCATGAACATCGATACCGGCACGTCGCCACGGAAGTAGTCGGCGCCAAAGGCGTAAGAGCCGGCCACGGCGACGTCGACGTTGGTGTTCTCAGGGCCGAAGCCGGTGACGTCGTCGATGTCGAGGCTGGGGTCGCCGATGGTGCGTCCGGGGTCGTTGTCCCACTGGACGCCCTGGGCGCCCGGTTTGCAGTTGCTGTAAGAGCAGTCGCTCTCGCCGCAGTTGCCCTCGCTGAAAGGCGGGTCGACGTTGTTGCCGCCAGAGCCGAGGCTGTCGACGCAGTATTGGCCGTCAGCGCCGATCTTGCTGACGTGAAGGTCCATGTCGTCGTTGCTGACGCCAACCCAGGTCAGCTGCACGAGAAATGCGTCTTGCGGGATGGCGTCGAAGCTGACGCAGCAGGCGTCGACGCTCTTGGTGCCGAGGCTGTCTTCGACGACGACGCAGGCCTTGTAGGGGCCGGCGACGTCGACGCCGCGGCGGTTGGCGAACGAGAATTGCGTCTCTCGGCCGGTCGGGTTCGTGAGCACGGCGCCGGAGCCGGGGCCCGCCTGCACCAGCGC
>JANNAY010000793.1:0-1930 GCA_031384945.1 Deltaproteobacteria bacterium | reverse complement strand
AAGCTCGTCGATGTCGACGGCGCCGTCACCGACCACGTCGTCGGGGGATCCGTCGGCGAGCTGGTGCAGATCAAAGGCGTCGAGCAGCTTGGTCTCATCCTGAAAGATGTCGCGCAGCTTGCGCGTGATCACCATCAGCTGGCGCATGTCGCTGGCGCGAAATTGCTTGCCACTGAAAAGGGCCAGACCGGCGCGCACCTTTGGGTCGTCGTAGCGGTCGCCGAGCCCCATGCGCAGCGCGCGCATGAAGCGCGCGAACGAGCTGCCCTGCTGCTCGAGCACCGAGAGCGCGGCCCCGACGTCGAGCACGACGCAGTGCGGACGGCGCGCGACGCCAAGGCGCTTCTCAGACAAGACCGCAAAGGCGCGACGCCCCATGGCTTGCACGATGACGTCGACGTCAACCTCTTTCTGCATGTGCTGAAACGCGTGGGCCGCGAGAATTTTCAGCGGATGGCCGAAGCGCGGGCCCATCGCCCGCAGGTTTCGCTCGAGGTGCTCATCGGCGACGAGGTTCAACAGCTTGTGCAGCTTCTCTGTGCCGGCGCCCTCCCAGACCGCGAGTCCTTCGACGCCGCCGTGGTAGCGGTGGTGGCCGAGCTCGTGAACGATAAGGCCTTTGACGACGTCGACGCCGCCTTCTTCGCCGAGCAAGAGCGGCAGCGGATTCACAAAGACGCGCGAGCCCTTGAGCCGCGTGTAGCCGAGGCTGTCGCCGATCAACGAGAGGCCGAGCGCGCGCCCCGTGACGGCGATCGACTGGCGGGCGCCCCACGAGAAGAGGTCGCGCAGGCGATCCACCGTCGTCAACGTCGACAGACGCAGCGGCAAGAGCTTGATCAGCGGCGACAAGACCGCGGCGCCGTCGACGACGCGCAGCGCTTCGAGCACCAGCGGCGCGCGCACCAACACCGAGACGCGCGCGAGGGCGAAGAGCAAGCGCTCGGCGGACACGAGGCCGAGCAAGAGGGCGCCCTGCACGAGACGCCGCTGCTCTGCCGCGTTCGACGACGACAGCAGCGCCTGCAGCGGCTCCGTCTTCTCCGACGTCCACGCCTGCCACGTCGCATCCGTCGCTGGCGGCGTCTTCTTCGGCTTCTCTTCTTTCTCTTTCGGCATCGCCGCCGACGACGCCTGCAACAGCGCCTGCGCCGCCGCCAACGCTGCGGGCTCTTGCGGCAAGAGCGCGACCTCGCCGCGCTCGAGGTCGCGCAAGAGGGCGCAGGCGCGGGCGTCGACGACGGCGGCGCAGGCGTCTTTGTCGACGTGCGCGAGGCGCCTGACGACGACAGCGAGGGCGTTCCACAGCGCGGCGTCGACGGGGGCGGGCAACGAGAGCGCCAGCTCGATCATCGCTTTGAGGCCGCCGGGGGCGTCGCGCACGTCGCGTTCGACGACGAGGGCAACGGCGGGTCCTGCTGTGGCGTCGTCGACGAGCCACCAGCGCGCTGCCAGCGGCAACGATGTGGCGACGAAGCGATCGCGCAAGAGCCAGCGCACGGCCTCGCGCTCGAGCGGCGTCGGATCGGGCAACACCAACGCGGCGCCGCGGGCGACGACGGCGACGCTGGCGTGGTCGGCGAGCACGGCGGCGCAGGCGTCGACCGACCGCGGCACCGAACGCCGTTTGCAGATGACGTCGGCGAGTCCGGCGGTGGCGCGGCCGCTGACGACGTCGAGGGCGGCGCTGCCGAAGTGGGCGTCGACGATGACGTCGAGCACGCTGCGTTCGTCTTCGCTGAGCGCGACCACGGGCACGATCGCGTCGCGCGCCAACACCAGCGCCAGCGTCTTCGACGACGACGACGACGACAACGACGACGCCTTCAACGACGACCGCGGCGCTTCGTCGAGCAAGAGCGGCAACAGCGCCGCGCGGTGCGCCTCGGTCATGCCGTCGACGACGTCGGCGACGTCGCTCAACAGAAAC
>JANNAY010000784.1:0-2200 GCA_031384945.1 Deltaproteobacteria bacterium | reverse complement strand
TGCACCAGACGGTCTTCATCGCCGTACACGCGCAGGCCTTCGCTCTTAACGTCGACGACGAGCGAGTGGCCGCGGCGCTCGATGGCGGGCATCGCGGTCTCTTCGGCGCGGCGCAGCACCGCCGACAACTCGAGCGGCTGCTTCTTCAGCGTGACGCGACCGCGCGTGATGCGCGTGACGTCGAGCAGGTCGTCGACGAGGCGCACGAGATGGCGCGCCTGCCGTCCGATGACGGCCCGCTCGCGCTCGCCGCCGGTCACACCGCGCAGCTCCATGAGCTCGAGGGCCGTCGTGATCGGCATCAGCGGGTTGCGCAGCTCGTGGCCCAAAAGCGCGAGAAATTCGTCTTTGCTGCGCAGGGCACCGTCGAGGTCGTTCTTGGCGCGCTGCAGCTCGGTGTGGCTGCGGGCGTTCTCGATGGCGGTGGCGGCGCGGGCGGCGATCTCGGTGGCGAGGTCGACGTCGGCGTCGGTGAAGCGGCGCACGCCTTCGCCGAGGGCGAAGACGATCGCCCCCAGCGGCGCCGTCGCCGACGGATCCGTGCGCGGCAGCGGCACCACCAACGACGAGCGCAGACCCACGCGCCGGATCACCGCGATGTAGTCAGCACCATCAGGGCTGTGCGCCAACATCGCGTCGGTGACATCGGCGTAGAGCTCGGGGCGCCGGTGGCGCAGCACGAAGCCCACGCCGTGCGGCGCCTGCAGATCGACAGGATGCGCGTTGCGCAGCTCGACCAGCGCCTGCTGGTGCGCCGCGTCTTTGTGGGCGAGGCCCGCGAGGCGGACGACGCCGTCGTCGCCGACGAGCTCGATGCCGCACCAATCGGCCACCCGGGGCACGATCAGCTCGGTCAGCGTCTGCAGCGTGGTGCCGACGTCGAGCGACGACGACAACAAGCGGCTGGCCTCGAGCAAGAAGCCGAGGTTGCTGCGGGCGGTGCGCTCGGCCTCGAGCAGGCGCGCGCGCTCGAGCGCTTGCCCGCACTGGCCAGCAGCGGCGAGCAAGAGCGCGCGCCACGCGTCATCGAAGACAAAGGTCTGGGCAAAGCGCAGGCCGAGCACCGCGGCGACGACGCCATCGACGACGACGGGGAGGACTGCGGCGGCTTCGTATCCTTCGCGGGCGATGTCGGCGCCGCTGTCGGGGTAGGCGGCGGCGTAGGCAGCGGCGCCTTCGAAGTAGCGGGCGACGCCGTCGTCGATGACGTCTTTCAGCGGTCCCGGCGTGGTGCGAGCAAAGCGCCGCCACACGCGCTCAGGATCGTTTTGCTTGCCGCGCGCCCGCACGAGCCCGAGCTCGCCGCTGGGCTCGACGACGCCGAGCCAGGCGCCGGGGCAGCCGAGGGCCTCGGCGACGACGTCGACGACAGCGGCGCGGGCGTCGTCGACGGTGCGCGAGCGCGCGAGCCCGGCGGTGATGGTCTGCAAGATCGCGGTGCGCTGGCGCGCGGCGGCCTCTTCGCGAAACAGCGCGCAGCGCTCGAGGGCCAGCTCGGCCTGTCGCGCCATGGCGAGGGCGAGGGCCTTGTCGTCGTCAGAACCGCTCTCGAGCGTGAACACCAGCGCGCTGTCGATCTTGCGCCGCACGTTGAGCGGCACGATGCCGGTGTCGCCTTCGAACTCGTAGCGGTTCTGCTCGACGCAGGCGCGCACGCGGGCGCCGAGAACGCCTGGCGAGGTGGTGGCGTCGGCGACGATGATGCCGCCGATGGCGTCGCACACGCGGCTGATCTCGAAGGGTGTCAGCGCCAGCACCAGCGCCTCGGTGAACGCCTGCAGCCGCTGGAGCCGGTACAGCTCCTCCTCGAGGCTGCTCAGAGGGAGTTCACCGGCCACGCCTCCGCGTTAGCCAGACCCGCCCCCGCGCTCAAGCAACGCCCCGGGTCGTCTCGTTCTCGAGGGGTGGGCGGCGCACGTGTGGCGAACCTGAGCGTGATCCCGTGAACGCCATCGGGTGTTTGACTGAGGGTAGGTCGGGTTCGGTGTGGTCCTTTGTCCCCTGCATGACGAACAAAGCCCGCGCCGTCGCCGTCGTCTCCGCCACCCTCATCACGGGGGTCCTGCTGGCAGGGGCGACGCCGCCGACGCCGCCGTCGTCGACGAAGAAGCACCCGCCGAAGACCGCGCGGGGACACGAGAACCAGCGCGCCGTCGACAACGACCTCGTCGTCTCTGACCCGCTGCAGCCGCGCCTGCTG
>JANNAY010000779.1:0-2546 GCA_031384945.1 Deltaproteobacteria bacterium | reverse complement strand
CGTCGAGGCCGGCCTTGGTGATGGTGGCGACGACCCTGACGTCGAGGGCCACCGGCCGCGTCTTGCCGTCGGGGATGAAGCTGCGCCGGCGCAGCGCGTCAGCGAGGCGGTCTTGCACGTCGCCGGGCAGGGCATCGACGTTCTCGAGCAGCAGCGTGCCCGCGCCAGCGTCGCGCAGCTTGCCTTGGTGGGGCCGCGCGTTGGCGCTCTCGACGGCGCCGAAGATGTCGACGGCGACCTTGCGCGGCCGGCGCTCTTTGCAGTCGAGGTGCAAGAAGCGCCCTTCGCGGCGCGACACCTGGTGCAGCGTTCGGGCGAGAAAGCCTTTGCCGCTGCCGTCGGGGCCGGTGACGAGCACGTGCTCGTTGCTGCGCTCTTTGTTGGTGAGCTCGACGAGCTGCAGGCCGAGCCGCGGGTGCCACGTGGCCATGGCGCCGAGCTCGACGGGCGAGGTGAGCAGCGGCTCGGGTCCGCGCTCTTCGACGTAGCACCAGAAGGTGCGGCCGGTCTCGACGATGTCGCCGTGAATGAGCGGCACGCGCGGCGAGGCGGCGCCGTTGACGACGACGCCGTTCTTGCTGCCGAGGTCTTCGATGAAGAGGCGCACGCCTTGCGCGCTGTTGGCGCTGGTGGGCGCGCGCGTGCCTTCGACGATGCGCGCGTGGCGCAGCGACATCCACGGATCGTCGACGGCGACCACGCCGGCTTCGCTGGTGGGCCGCGAGCCGTCTTCGCGTCGCCCCATGAGCAGCGGCTTGGTGTGCGCAGAGAGATCGAGGGGACCGTCGCCGACGGAGAAGCGGTCGCCGACGCGGCCCAGCTGGTAGAGCACGGGACGAACCAGGCTGTGCGAACGCGTCGGACGGGCAACCACAGCAACGCTTCTAGCATGCGCAAAAAGAAGACCGGCGGAGAGCGCCCCGCCGGTCGACGTTGCACCGAAGCAACCTCACGGTGGTCAGCGCGCGGGCAGGCCCATCAAGCGACGCACCTGCTGCCTGACGACGACGGCGCGTTCGGCGACCTGGTCGACAGCAAAGATGTTGTCGGCGCCCATGAGGCGTTGCGTCACCGCGGGCACGGCGAAGTAGAGGACGTGCAAACCGGCGAGGGTCATGACGAGGTGACGCGCGTCTTGCTTGGACCAAGCCCCCGCGGTGGCACCCGCGTCAAGAAAGTCGGTGGTCGTCTGCAACACGGTCTGCAGCAGGTCGCCGGTGTCACGGCCGTTGTTGTCTTCAGACATGAACTCGCGCAGCAACAGGCGGGCGCGGGTCGCGTCTTTGCCGAGGGCATAGACGGCGTTCATGATCGCCGAGTCGAGCCGCTGCTCCCACGACGACGCTGAGCCGCTCATGGCGGTGGCGACGCTGCCGCCGACGTCGGCGATGACGCCCTCGAGCACCTCGCGGTACAGCGCCTCTTTGGTGGGAAAGTGGTGGAAGAGCGAGCTCTTCTGCAGCCCGCCCTGGCTCGCGATGTCGGCCATGCTCACGCCGTCAAAGCCGTAGGTGGCGAACAGCGTACGCGCCACACGGATGAGCTCGCTGCGGGCGACGGGTCGCTCGGGGCGTCCAGGTCGTCGGCGCGGACGCTCAAATTGCGCGACCTGCGCGATCGAGACAGCGGGGACTCCTTCAGACGGCGTGTGCATCGGCGCGCTCCTCAAGTTCATGCCCGAGCGTTCGGGCCATCAGGTTATTCGATTCATTCGAGCCCTCGGTTCACCTCGGCAGATCCGCGCGACTTTGCGGTCCGAAAGGTCGATTCAAACGATGCCCGCACGAGCGGCCTGCCAATCGCCGCCGCCGTCGTAGGCGACGACGACGAGGCCGTCGACGTCGATGTCGTCGAGGCACCTGACGTTGATGTCGATGTGTCCTGGGTGTGAGCGCGGCGCATAGAACGCGCAGATGCCGCAGCGCGAACAGAAGGTGTGCTGTGCCGTGCCCGTTCCAAAAGTGTAGGTCGAGAGCGCCGACGCAGGCGTGAGCAGGTGAAACCGCTCGGGCCGCACGATCCAATGCAGAAGGCCCTTCTTGCGACAGATGCTGCAGTTGCAGTCGAGCACATCGCCATCGAGGGGGCCGTCGACGGTGAAGCGGACGTCGCCGCAGTGGCAGCCGCCAGCGTAGCTCGGTCGCTCGCGTTGGTTTTCCATGGCATCGAGCATCGCAGATGTTGAACTTCGCGCACCTCGCCAAAGAGCCCCGTGTCGTCGTCAGCGACGGCGTCCGTTGCTTCACCGGTCCTGCCCTGCTCGCCCGCGCCCGCGGCGTCGGCGATGTCATCGCTGCCCGCGGCGTCAACGTCGGCGACCGCGTTGGCCTCGTCATCAAATCCTCCGTCGACGCCGTCGTGGTCGTCGTCGCCTGCTTGCGCCGCGGCTTCGTCGTCGTGCCGATGAACCCCGGTTACCAGCACGAAGAGCGACAGCACGTCGTCGACGACAGCGGCGCCGTCGCCGTCTACGACGAAGCCGCCTGCAGCGTCCTCGTCGCTGCCGCCGCTGACGCCGACGACGATCGCGACGCCGCCGACGTGAG
>JANNAY010000763.1:0-1589 GCA_031384945.1 Deltaproteobacteria bacterium | reverse complement strand
GACGGGTTCAAGAAGCGGCACACCGCCGGACGCTGCGCCCCGTCGTCGTCATTGCAGCGGCGAAAGTCACCGAGCGCGGCGACGGGGATCGGACACGCCGGGCTGTCGTTCAAGAAATTGCGCGCGACCTCGTCTTGCTCTTCTTGCATCGAGTTCGAGTTGTCGACGACGACGAGCACGTCGACCTTGTCGTCGTCGAGGGCGACGTCTTTGATGTCGGTGGCGCCGCAGACGGGCTCGACGAATTCGAAGACGCGGCGGTTGCAGCCGGCGCCGAACACCCCGACCGCGACGACTCCGACGACGACGACGGCGCTGACGACCCCCTGGGACATGGTGACCTCCACCCACCGTTTGGGGCGGGGGCGGCGGATCCATCACGCACCGTCAGATCGCCGGATCAGGGCAAGACGAGGGGGCTGCGCTGCATCTGCACGCCCTGACCGGGCGAGAGCTCGCGCGCCGAGATGCGCGAAACGTCGAAGAACATCAGGTTCTGGCGCGACAGCGGCTTCTCGCCGGTGTCGGCGACGTTGTCGTAGAGGTCGACGTCAGAGAACGCGTCGTTCTCTTGCGAGTGGTAGAGGCCCAAAAAGTGCGCGGTCTCGTGCGCCAACACCACGGCAAATGCGTCGGGATCGGTGGCGAGAAACGAGCCGGCGACGACGACGCCAGAGCGGTTGGTGCCGGCGGTGTACGGAATGCCCGGGATGCCCGGCGACAGCCCCAACAACAGCCCGCCGATCTGGCCGCAGGCGAAGCGGTCAATGAAAAAGACGTTCAAGCGATCGGCGACGCCGAGCTTGACGACGTCGTCGAGGTCGCCGCCGTCGCAGCGGGGCTCGTTCAAGGTGACGGTGGCGAATTCGGCGCCGTCTTCGGCGTCCATGTCGAGAAACAACACGTCGCTGGCGTCGACGCCGACGGCGCCCCAGCTCTCTTGCAGCAGGTCGAGGGCGTCGACGAACTCGGGCCTGTTCAACGCCTGGTCGGCGGTCAGCCCGAGCGCGCCCGTGAAGTGCAGCGCGAGCTTGACCTTGCCCGGCGCGACGGGCGCCGTGCGCACCAGCGCCAACACGCGCAGCGGCGCCGGGTGCGGCACAGCGACCGGGTCGTTGCCGTCGTCGGCGCCGACGACGAAGTGGCCGAATTTCACGCTCCACGTGCCATCGCTCAAGGGAATGTCGGGGCTCGACGGCAAGGCGAACGCGCCCGCCGGCTTCGCGGGCAGCACGCGCCCCGACGAGAAAAACTGGGATGGAAAGCCGCTCGACAGGGCGTTCGCCTGCGCGAAGCCGGGGGTGGCGGGTGCTGTGACGGCGTCGTCGACGACGACGGTGCCGCCGCCGTCTTCAGCGCGAGCGAGGATGACGTGTTCTTCGCCGTAGACGACGAAGGTGAGGGCGGTGACGCGTTCGTCGACGTCGATAAAGACGGTGCCGGTCTCGCCATTGTCGTCGACGGCGTGGTTGCCGAGGTCGAAGCCCGCGATGCCGTCGGGGGGCCGCGGCAGCGCGTCTTCGTCGACGACGGGGGCGCCTGCGTCGTCGACCTCGGCGGTGCCGAGGCGGACTTGATCGTCGTCGAGG
>JANNAY010000681.1:0-5721 GCA_031384945.1 Deltaproteobacteria bacterium | reverse complement strand
CGTCGAAGCCGTCGCCAGACTCGGTGATGCGCACCGGGTCGCCGATGTCGATGCGCTCGATATCGACGTGAAATTCGACGTCGTCGCCGTCGTCGACCTCGGTGACGCTGTCGATGGCGTTGACGCCGTCGGTGTCGATGCCGAACGTCGTCGTGGTCGTCGATGCGTCGCGCTTCTCGACGATGCGGGTGAGGTCGCCGCCCTCGTGGGTCAGGTCGACGCTGGCGTCGTCGTCGCCGCTGATGTCGATGTGGGCGAGGCTCTGCTTGTCGTCTCGCTCGAACGAATAGCTGCGCTCGAGGCCCTCGGGCTCATCGGTGACCACCAGCTTCGTCAGCTTGTTGCCGGTCAAGAAATTCGGAGGCTCCCACGTGAACGCCCAGGTTCTCACGACGTCGCCCGTGGCCTCTTCGACGCCCTCGACGCGGCCGTCGCCGTCGTAGCTGAACGAGGTGACAGTCGGGTCACCAGCGGGCGGTGTGCGCCGCATCTCGTGAATGCGCGGGTCGGCCCGCAGTCCGCAACCCGCGGACGCGAGAACAACGCTGACGACGACGGACCAGCCAGAGACAGCGCGCATGAGAGACCCCTTGCCCGCGCTCAGGGCGAGGGCGGCGTGATCTTTGCGTCGATGGTGACGGGAAACAACGGCATCTGCAGCGGCAGCTCGATCTGAAACGGGCCCTTGTGCAGCTTCACGCGCATGCCACGTGAAGCCCGCTTGGACTTCTTCGGCTTCTTCTTCTTCTTCGTCTTCGGTTTCTTCATCTACGATTTTTTTGAATTTCGACGGGTTCGTCGACTCAGCCGTAGACGGGATTCGTCGACACGGTCAGCTCTTCAATGACCGTCCAAAGCGCCGGATACGTCGGCTTCAACACACCTGCCTCGAGGTTGCGCGCGGGCACGCCCTTCAAGCTCTTCACGGCCAGACCGATCTCGCGGCGGGCCATCTGCAGGTGGTCGTAGCGAAAGGTCTGAAAGCTCTGATCGAGGTCGAGCAGCCCCTGCATCACGCGAAACGCGCCCTGGTGCTCCGCCGCGTGCGGCGTCTTCCACACCGTCAAGAGGTCGAGCTTGCGACGCTCCATCATGCGCTCGAAGGGCGCCCACAGCCGCGGCAGCTCTTCGAGCATGGTGTTGAAACCGGGCGAGTCCTGGCCAGACCCACGGCCGAGGGCGAGGCGAATCTCGTGGTAGTCGGCCGGCGCCATCGTCTCCATGATCGGCAGTCCGTCGCCGACGTGGTTCAAGATCTGCGACGTGCGCCGCAGGTGCCAGGCCGCGCGTTCGACGTCGTCGCCGTCGAGAAAGCGAGCGATCTTCTCGAGCTCGAAGATGGCGACCTTGAACCAAAGCTCCATCGACTGGTGAATGCACTGAAACATCAGCTCATCGTGGTTCGCCAGCGCCGTCGTCTTCTTCTGCAGCGACAACAGCTCTTGCGTCCGGATGTAGCGCTCGTAGTCGGTCTCACCAGTGCCGGGCTTGGGAAAGGACATGAGCTTTCCTTAGCATCTCACCGTGGCATCGACGATTTTCAGTGCATCGATGGTCTGCCGCACCGCGTGCACACGGACGATGTCGGCGCCCATCGACGCCGCCATGCACGCCGCACCCACCGAGGCGTCATCGCGATCCTTGGCCTCGGTCCTGCCCGTCAGCGCGCCCAGAAACCGCTTGCGCGACGCCCCGATCAACACAGCGCCGAGGTCGTGAAAGCGCGCCCCGCTCTTCAGCAGTTTCAAATTGTCGTCGACGGATTTGCCAAAGCCCAAGCCGGGGTCGACGATGATGGCTCCTCCGCCTCCTGCTCCTGCTGTTGCTCCGAGCCGCTGCACGCGCCCGAGCAGAAACGCGTGCACCTCGCTGACGACGTCGATGTAGGCGGCTTTGTCTTCGCGGGCGTCGAAGTCTTTGCTCTTCTGCCAGTGCATGAGCACAGCGGCCTGCGCGCGCCGCATGACCTCGCCCATGCCGTCGTCGTCGCCGGCGCTGACGTCGTTGACCCAGGCGATGCCGCGGTCGACGGCGTCGTTGGCGACTTTGGCGTGGCGCGTGTCGATGCTCAGGTTGGTGATGCCCCGCTGCACCAGCGCCTCGATGACCGGCAGCACGCGCCGCCGCTCTTCGTCGACGCTGACGGCGCCCTCTCCGATCAGCGCGGCGCCGGGTCGGGTCGATTCGCCGCCGAGGTCGACGATGTCGGCGCCAGCGTCGACGAGGGCAACGGCGTGGTCGACGGCGTCGCGGACGGCGTAGTGGGCGCCGCCGTCTGAGAACGAGTCGGGCGTGACGTTGACGATGCCCATCACATAGGTGCGCGCGCCGAGCACCAGCGCGCGATCGCCGCAGCGCAGTGTGCCTCTAGCGGGGCCAGACATCGGTGGCGCGCAGCGCTTCTTCGACGCGGTCGGCGACGTCTTCGATGGCGCCGGATCCGTCGACGACGATGGCGCCGCTGAGGCGCCGGGCGAGGCGTCCGTATTCGGCGTGGATGCGCGACTGCGTGGTGCGCACGTCGAAGACCTCGCGGGGCGCGCCCTCGGCGATGCGCTTCTCGAGGCGGGCCCACGCCTCGTCGAGCGCCAACGAGATCAAGACGGTGGCGTCGGCGGCGGGGGCGAATTTGTTGAGGTCGCGCACCCACTCGGGCGGCAGATCGAGGGACTGGTAGACGAGCGACGACAAAACATAGCGGTCGCTGACGACGTCGATGCCGTCGACGAGCCGGGGCTCGACCTCGCGAGCGATGTGGTCGAGGCGGTCGGCGGCGAACAGCAGCGCCAGCTCTTTGTGGATGGCTTTTTGGGGTCGCTCGCCGCCGAGCATCTGCCGAATCAACAGCCCGATCGGGCCCTTCGACGGCTCGGCGGTGAGGTGCACCGTGCGCTTCGCCCTCGTGAGGCGCTCGACGAGCTTGGTGCACTGCGTGGTGGAGCCGACGCCGTCGGCGCCCTCGACGACGTAGAAGCGTCCGCGAGACATGCCGCTTGTTAGCCCGCGCGGAAGCGCGAGGGAAAGACGTCACCGAAGTTCTTCTGCGGATGCAGCTTTTTCGCCCGCGCGATCAGCACCGGCTCGGCCTCTTCGCGATCCGGGTCGGGCAGACACGAGTCGACGGGGCACACCGACGCGCACTGCTCGGTCTCGTGAAAGCCCACGCACTCGGTGCAGCGCCGCGGATCGATCACGTAGAGCGCTTCGCCCGCGGTGATCGCCTTGTTTGGGCACACGGGCTCGCAGGCCCCACAGTTGATGCAGTCGTCGACGATGAGGGTGGCCACGAAGTGGGACTCTACCGATCGGCAGCGACAGCCGCTCGCAACAAGCTCAGCGCGGCAGGCGCAGCAGCATGCGCGCGGGACCGACCTGAACCATGGTGTGGCCGGCGGGGACGAGGCGCTCGCCGAGCTGGGTCATCTGCACCGGCGTTGACGAGACCTTGAACTGCAGCTGGGTCGCCGCACCCTTGGCATCGCCACCGATCTGGTACGGCAGCGGGCGGTCGCTCTCGACGTCGACGTCTTTGACGAGAAAGTCGAGCAGCTTCGGGTGGCGCCACGTGCCCTTCCACACCTTCGGGTAGAGGTTGGCGAGGATGCTCGGGATGGGCGCACCAACGATGCGCAGCTGCATCGTGCCCGGCTTCGACATCGCGAACGGAAACATCGTGAAGCCGAAGCCAAAGAAGGGGATGGCGCCGACGCAGACGGTGGCGGCGCGGCCTTCGAACAGCGGTGTGCCGGCCTTGATGAACACTTCTTCGTCGGCGCCGCCGTTGAACGACGGACGCATGAACACAGCGTCGTGCTTCGAGGTGATGCGCAGGTGCGTCGGCGGGTTGCGCAGCTCAGTGGGCACCGAGCGCAGCAACATGGCGCCGAGGTAGCCGCCGACGGATTCGGCGAGAGCTTTGGCGACGGGCGAGCCGTGGGCCTTTTCTTTCAGCCAGTTGTAGTCGTTGAGGACGAGCCCGTCGTAGCCCATGCCGGCAAAGGGGGTGAGCGTGCCGCTCTCGTCTTCAACGAAGTCGACGTCGCGGGTGACGGCGGCGCCCTTCTGCAAGACATGGTTGGCGTCGACGAGGGGCGAGACGGCGCCGAGGGCGCGGGCCATCGCGTTGCCTGTTCCGAGCTTCAAGACGCCGATCTTTGGCATCTGCAGGTTCTCTGCCTTGGCGTGCTGGCGCAGCAGGTTCATCGTCGTGACGAGGGTGCCGTCGCCGCCGCCGAGAAAGACCTGGCCGTAGCCACGGCGGGCGATGGCGCGGGCGAACACCGTGGCGTCTTCGAGCGTGTGCGAGAGAAACAAATCGCCAGCCGGCACGATAGAGGCCAGGCGCTCAACCAGGCTGTCGCTCACGGCGCGGGCGTTCTTGTTGAGCAAGAAGGCCGCGCGGTGCGCGAAGGGGCGGGGTGCAGCCAACGGGGCGAGGCTCGTCATGCCCCTTTCGTACGCACGTGCTGGGCCAGCGCAGCCTGTGCGCCAGCGCTCACTGGCAAAATCGCCACAGAATCAAGCGGTTGCGGCCTCTGGTTGAGCGTCGGCTGGGCGCCGCAGCCTTTGCCACGCTGACACCAGTGGGTGGCGGTGCCCGCGTCCGACCGCCGGTGCCACAGGCGGGGTGCGTAGGGAATGACGCAGTGTCCTGACCTCGCGGACACACGACCGGCACCGGAGCGCCTTGCTCGCACGGCAAGCAGGTGACGACGGAGACGGGACCTTGCCGCCCGCGCGGGCCGGGTGGTACTGACCGGTGCGACGTCGTCGTCGACGCATGGTTGGAGCAGGTCCCTTCGATGATTCCCGGCTTCAACCACAACATCAAACACAAGGGTCGGATCTTTCACATCCAGACCGAAGACTCGGGTCCGAAGAACCCACACATCATCACGCACCTGTTCGTCGGCGGTAATATTCTTGCGTCCAAAAAGACGCAGTACTCCGAGCTCGTTGGACAACCGGACTACGAGAAGACCGTCCGCTCCATGATGGAAGAGCAGCACAAACAGATGCTGCGCAATCTCGTCAACGGCGTGTTCGACACCGTCGACAGCGCCCCCGCCTACCACCTCGACGGCCCGGCCCCGATGAACTTCACGGCGGTGTCGCCGGCGACGTCGTCGATGGCCGGTGACAGCGCGTTCAGGGGTCTACCGAGCCAGGCCAAGCCCGCCGCCGTCGAATTCGCCCGCCCCGCTGGCGGCATCGACGTGACGTCGTCGCCGAACCCCGGCACGCCGCCCGAGGTCGTGACGGCGCAGCAAGACGCCGCCGCCGCTGAAGCGGGCAAGCCCACCACCATCTTTGGTGAGGATTTGATCTCCGAGAAGAGCCTCGACGAAGTCATCCTCAGCTATCTCGCCGAAGACCTCGCCGACCTCGAATAGCTGTGACAGGTGCCACCGAAATGTGGCAGCTGAGAAAGGGCTGTGGAACGCGGGACGCTGACGGACTCATTCCGGCAGTGGAACGGACTCTTCGCGCAGCTTCTTGATGCGGTTGGTGACCGCGGCATCAGGGATCAAATTCACCCGCACGCCCTGCACCTGCAGAAACTCGCGGATGGCGCTCTCGTCAACAGAGTCGAGGCGCTTGAGCGTGCCGTCGACGCGGGCGAGCACGGTGTCGAGGCGTTTGGCGGCGTCGCGCACGTCGCCCATGGCGACCTTCATGTCGGTGGTGATGCGGTCGATGTTTTCGGCGGCCGGGCCGACG
>JANNAY010000676.1:0-2337 GCA_031384945.1 Deltaproteobacteria bacterium | reverse complement strand
GGCCGTAGATCGAGATGTCCATGAGGTGCGACATCCAAGTAATTGGATGATAATTACTCGCCCCAAATCCCGTCCATGCATATATAAGTGAGTCGCGAGTGAGACCATGCTCAATCAGCGGGTTTTGCGTTACATAGATTTGATCGTCGAACGCGACGAAACCCAGCGACAGCACCGACGAGAACAGCACAAAGGTCACAACCCATACGAAGAGCGCCAACCGCCTTGGCGTCCACGCAGCGCTGTTCACTCACGCCTCCGCAGGAAGCGTGTCTGCGCTGCCAGCCCGGGCACGAAGCGATCGGCGCCGGAGCGGTGCAGCCGAAACAGCGCCGCTGTCTTCAGCACGCCGAAGCCGTAGGCAACGCTGCGCTTGAACGAGATGGACGACGAGTCGGCCTCGTAGCGCGTCGGACACGTGACCTCAGCGATCTTGAAGCCGAAGTGCACTGCCTGCACGAGCATCTGGTTGTCGAAGATAAAGTCGTCGTCGTTTTCTTCGAGGGGCAGCGTTTCTAACAGGCGACGACTGAACGCACGGTATCCCGTATGGTACTCTGAAAGCTTCTCACCAAGCAGAATATTCTCGCTTAGCGTCAAGAAGCGGTTCGAGATGTACTTGTAGATGGGCATGCCACCTTCGATGGCGCGGCCGCCGAGGATGCGGCTACCGAGCGCAACATCGAAGTGGCCGCTGGAGATGCACGACGCCAACGCGGGCACCAACCTCGGCGTATACTGATAGTCGGGATGCAACATCACCACGATATCAGCATTGCGCTCAAGGGCCGCGCGGTAACACATCTTCTGATTGGCGCCGTATCCGCCATTCTTTGTGCGGACGACCACATGAAGGCCCAGCGACTTCGCGACCGCGACCGTGTCGTCGGGGGAGGCGTCGTCCACGACGATGATGTCGTCGACCAGCGGACGCGGCACCTCGGCCACCGTCTTCTCGAGCGTCGCGGCCGCGCGGTAGGCGGGCATGACGACACAGATGCGTTTGCCTTCAAGCATGTTTCTTTCGTGTGACGCCGTCGCCGTCATCGACCCGCACGACGACCCCGCAGATGAAGCACTGCACTCAGAGTTCCCGTCGTGAAAACAGACCGATAGCGATCAAGAGCGCGCCCACGCTGTAGACGCCTGCGTAGGCAACGGCGGGGCCGAGGTTGGCGCCGACGTCATTCCACACAGAAGCATCGAAGCGATCGAGCCGCGGCACGATGGTCAGTACGCCGCGCAGCGCCGCGCTCAGCCCCGCGCCGAGGTGTTCGCGCTCGGCGACAGTTTGCAGCTCGCCCGCGAGACGCCCGAGGATGAAGAACAACGTCGCGTTGATCGACGCCACCGCCGACGACGACACGCTGGCAAATAGAGTAGCGACGGCGCAGACGACGATGCCTTCGAGAGAGCCGACGCAGGCGATGACAAAGGCGCGCTCGGGATGCGGCCAGCTGCCGAACCAGCCGAGAAAGCCGAGCAGCCCGCCGAGCACCAGCGAGCTCAAGATCACGAGGATCGCCGACGACGCGAAGCACGCGATTGGCACCGCGCCTCGAGGAAAGGGCCGAAAGATCACGTGGTACAGGCGCTTGGTCTCAATCTCGCGCGAGAGCCGCGTGATGGACGTGATGATGCCGAGCACGCTCACGAGCAGCGACACGAAAGCCCCGCCGATGTTGGCGATCATGCGTCCGCCTTCGCCAGCGGCGAGCTCTTCGAAGATCGCTGCGCTCAAGACGAGGACGACGCCGGCGACGAGAACGGCGATGTAGACGCGAGACCGCGCCAGCTCGACGAGCCCACTGACGGTCAACGAGGCAACGGCGCGGATCGCGTTTTTCATGCCATCAACTCGAGCAAACGATCTTCCAGGCGGGGCTCGACGGAGCGCACCGCAACAATCTCTGCCCCGCGCTCGCGCAGCTGGCCTGCGACGGCAAGGGCATCGGTGCCCACGTCGACGTCGACGGCGTAGAAGCCGCCGACCCGGCGGTGTGGCAGCGAACCAAACACGACACCGACGTCGACGCCAGCCTTGACGACACAGTCGATTTCCCAGCCGCGTTTGCGGTCGCCGACGGCGTCGCGCGTGCTGCCGGCGAAGACGACGCGCCCCTTGTTGATCACGACGACGTGGGTCGACAGCGCCTCAACATCGGCGAGCACATGTGACGAAAACAGGATCGAGCAACCGCGCTCGGCCTCGGTGCGGATGATGGTGCGCACGTGGTCACGCCCCGCAGGATCGAGTCCGCTCATGGGCTCATCGAGCACCAACAGCCTTGGTTCGCCGACCAGCGCCATGGCGATGCCGAGCCGCTGCCGCATGCC
>JANNAY010000642.1:0-10970 GCA_031384945.1 Deltaproteobacteria bacterium | reverse complement strand
GGGGGGCCTTTCACCCGCCAGCGCTTGACAGATCCGCGGCTGATGCATAACCGTTCGGAAATATCTCCCGAAGGTTATCTTTGAACGCCCCCACCTCTCCTGATCAGCTCGACCTCGTGTTCGGCGCCCTCGCCGACAAGACGCGGCGCACGATCCTCGGCCGTCTCGCCGAAGGTGAGCGCTCGGTGATGGAGCTCGTGGCGGGGTTCGACCTGTCGCAGCCGGCGGTGTCGAAGCACTTGAAGGTGCTCGAGGGCGCCGGTCTCGTGACCCGCGCGCGCGACGGACAGTTCCGCCCCGTGCGCCTCGACCCCAAGGGCCTCGAACGCGCGGCGTCGTGGCTCGGCAACTACCGACAGTTTTGGGAAGAGTCGCTCGACCAGCTCGAGGTCTACGTCAAAGAGCTGCAGCGCCAAGAGCAACAGCAACAGAAGTCGTCAGCCGCGCCGAAGAAAAAGAAGTCGCCGGAGAAGAAGTCATGAACGCCGCAGCCGCCAGAGCGATCCCAGCACACGAGCTCGTCGCCGCCATCACCAACAACACAGCCGGCGAACCGGTCGCTGCGCGAGAAGTCATCATTCAGCGTGTCTTTGATGCGCCGGCACGATTGCTCTTTCTTGCCTACTCGAAGCCCGAGCACCTGAAGCGGTGGTTCGGCCCAAAGACGTGGCCGCTCACCCACTGCGAGGTCGACTTCCGCGTGGGTGGGCTGTTTCGCTTCGGCATGACCGGGCCTGATGGCACGCAGACACCGCGCTTTGGTGGTGAG
Source organism: Deltaproteobacteria bacterium (assembly GCA_031384945.1). Taxonomy (GTDB): domain Bacteria; phylum Myxococcota; class UBA727; order UBA727; family VGSZ01; genus VGSZ01. Next base: position 10,201 of record JANNAY010000642.1, on the reverse strand, counting down.
TATCTCGAGATCATCCCCAACGAAAAAATCGTCTACGACAACGGCATGATCGCCGACGACGCCGTTCGAGACGCCGGCCGCGCCCCGCCCGAGCAGCGCATGCTCTTGACGATCACGTTCGTCGAACAGGCCGGCAAGACGACGCTGACCATCCACACGATCTTCGGCTCGATCGCGATGTTCAACGAGCACACCGGCCGCGGCTACGTCGGCGGCGTCAACAGCGGCCTCGACCAGCTCGTCGACGTCATCGCGGCCCTCGCGCAGAAAGCAGTGTGAGCGTCATGCACAAGGTCATCTCGAAAGACGGCACCACCATCGCGTACGAGAAGCTCGGCCGTGGACCGCCGCTGATCCTCGTCGACGGCGCGTTCTGCTCGCGCTCGTTCGGCCCGATGCCCGAGCTGGCCAAGGCGTTGAGCGACCGCTTCACCGTCGTCCACTACGACCGCCGCGGCCGCGGCGACAGCACCGACGCCGGCGTCGTCGACGTCGAACGCGAAGTCGACGACATCGACGCCCTCGTCGGCGCCGTCGGCGGCGAAGCCTTCGTCTACGGCTGCAGCAGCGGCGCCGTCTTGGCCGTCCGCGCCGTCGCCCGCGGCGGCTTCGTGGCGAAGAAGCTCGTCGTCTACGAGGCGCCGCTCTCGCTCGACGGCACGAACTTTCCGAGCCCCGCGGATTGGGGCGAGCAGATCGCCGTCCTGGTGAAGCGCGACCGCCGCGGCGACGCCGTGAAGCTCTTCATGCGCGTCGTCGGCACGCCGCGCTTCGCCATCTTCATGATGTCGAACCTCATGCCGAAGATCTGGAAGCAGCTGTGCGCCGTCGCGCACACGCTGCCCTACGACTTCGCCATCCTCGGCGACACGCAGCGCGGCGGTCCGCTGCCCGACGAGCTCGCGCAGAAGCTGGCCGCCATCCGCGTGCCGACGCTCGCGCTCTCGGGCGGCAAGAGCCCGCCGTTCATGAAGCACGCCGCCGAGGTCATCGCCAACGGCGTCGTCGACGGACGCAGCGCCGTCATCGCCGGCCAAGACCACAACGTCGCCGCCAAAGCCGTCGCCCCCGTCATCGCCGACTTCTTCGTCGGCGCCACCGCCCACCGCCAAGCCGCTTGAGGAGCACACCCATGGACATGAGAGCTGAATCGACGTCGTCGTCATCGTCACCGTCATCGTCGAAGTTGCAGACGCGCCGTCGCTGGGGTTGCCCGTCGCTGTGCTCGCGCCCCTCGGCGTGCTGCTGCTCGTCTGCACCGTGATCTACGCAGTGCCTTCGACGTCGCTGCTCGGCGCCATCTTGCTCACCGGCTACTTCGGCGGCGCGATGGCGATTCACGTGCGCATCGAGAACCCGCTGTTCTCGCACGTGCTCTTTCCGGTCTATCTGGCGGCGTTCGTGTGGGGCTCGCTGTTCTTGCGCGAGCCGCGCCTGCGCCAGCTGCTGCCCCTGCGTTGACTCAGTTGGTGTTGTCGCAGTCGACGTCGAGAAACGTGAACAGCGCTGCGCCGCAGGGGTTGAAGCGAAACGAGAACGTGCCCCGCTCGATGCCGCACCACTCGCGGATGTCGTCGTTAAACACCTCTCCGGGCGCGAGGTCGATGACGAGCGGGACGCTGTTGAAGCGATCGATCTTGTCGATGTTGGTCTCGATGTCGCTCGACGGCAGGTTGGTGAACCGCGCGTAGAAGCCGGTCCCGGGCGCCACGCTGATCGACGACGGGGTGGCGGTGACTTCGCAGTTGTCGTCGACGAAGAGGGCGATGTCGACGACGCCTCCATCGACGAGGCCGCCTTCGCCTTCTCCTTCTCCGACGTCGCCTTCGCCTTCGCCTTCTCCTTCTCCGACGTCGCCTTCGCCTTCGCCTTCTCCTTCGCCGACGCCTTCGCCTTCTCCTTCTCCGACGACGTCGCCTTCTCCTTCTCCGACGACGTCGCCCTCTCCTTCGCTGCTCTCGCCTTCGCCCTCGTCGACGGACGGGGCGGGCTCGTCGCAGGAGCACCGCGTCAAGAGCAGCGGAACGACAACCAGACAGATCGAGGAGCGCATCGTCGCGGTGTGACGCGCGCGGACGAGGCTGACCACGACGTCTGTCGCCCTGCGGTCACTCGGCGGCCTGCGTTGCCCGCGCCGCAGAGCCCCCAGAACCCCCGCTGCGCGGGGGCAAAGCCATCTCCGCACCTCCCCTGCCCGGGCATCTCATCGTGATGGGCTCGCCGCCGCGCCGCGTTCGGGCTTCATCAACGCGCGGGAAACTTTCTCCCCGCCAAAGCGTTCTCACCGACCATGGAGCTGATCCCCGCCACCTCCTTCGCGGCGCGCGCACAGCGCACCACACACGCCCGCACCGCCCGACATCTGCGCTGGCGGGCGCGCGCCGCCGACGTCGTGGTGATCGGGCTGGGCGTCGTCGTCGGGTTCGCCTGGCTCGGGATGCTCGATGAAGACCGCAACCCGCTCTTGCTCGTGGTGCCGGCGCTCATCGGCGTGGCCAGCGTCGGCGTGCTGTGGAACCGCAGCGTGCCGCAGGCGCTGGTGCGCACGGCGTTCTGGGCCAGCTTCGTGTGCGGCACTCTGGTCACCGTCGTCAAATCCAGCGAGCGCGCCATCGTCGGCGCGTCGATCGCGGTGCCGGCGGCGGTGGCGTTGGTGCTGCTGTCGCGGGTGTCGCGGCGCGCGCGCGGACATCACCCCGCCCACTTTCTCGTCGTCGTGCTCGCCTGCGCCGACATCGCCGTGCACGGCTTGATCTGCGCGTTCGTGCACGAGATCGAGGTCTGGCGCTTGTTCGGCGGCATCGCCGTCGCCAACGCCATCGGCTTGTTCTTCTTCGCCGGCCGCGGTCAGCGCGCGCCGCACGTCATCGCCAACGTCGTCGTCATCGGCCTCGTCTTCGCGTTCGGCCCAGACTTTCCCCATTGGTTCTACGGCGTGCTGATCGGCTGCGCCCTGCTGCAGATCGGCGCGGTCGCGGCGACGACGCTGCCAGCGCCGCTGCCCAAGACGTCGCGCACCGTCGGCCGCGTCGTCGTCGCCGCCGTCGCCGTCATCGCCGCGCTCGACATCTGGGTCGCGCTAAGCTGAGGCGTGCACGCCCTCGCCCAACGCTGCCTCGACCTCGTACGCCCCGACGTCAGGGCTGACGCCAACGTCTTCGTCCTCGACGACGCCGCCGTCGCCGTCATCGCCGACGCGTGGGGCGCCCTGCCCGATCCGTTCGACGGCGCCGACGCGGTGATGGCGGCGGCCCTCGTGCTGCTCGAGAAACCGCAGGGCAGGCCGGCGGCAAAGACCTTGTTGTCGCTGGTGATGGCCGTGCAGCCCGCCCTCGCGGCCCGCGATCTGCAGCGCGCTGACGCCCTCAAAGCCAAAGCCGAACAAGCCGGCGCCGCGTTTTCGTTGTTCTCCGACGCCGAGAAGAAGGGCGCGGCCCGTGTCTTGGGTGGCGGCCTGCTCGATTCGGGCACGCGGCCGGCGGGCACGACGGCAGCGTCTCCGTTGGCGCGCTTCACGCTGCAGGTTCCGCCGAAGAAGTGACGCGAGTCCTCTGGCCATCGTCGACGTCGTCCGGCAGGCTCCGCTCATGTCGTCGATCCGCTCGGTCTCGTCGCAGCTGAACACGGTCCAGAACGATCTCTCTGCTGCGCAGCGGGGCATGAAGCTCGGCTTTCAGCAGTCGCTCGAGAAGTTCGACACGCGCGACGCGGCGCACCTGTTCTCGTCGTTCTCCTTGCAGATGCAGCTGTTCGGCGGCGCCGAAGCAGGGGCGAAGTTCATCGACGATCACCGCGCGCAGATCGGCTCGTTGCCGCCGGCGCAGCAGAAGGCGTTCGTCGATCTGCTCGGCGACGCCAAAGAAGTGGCGTCGTTGCAGAAAGAGGCAGGGCGTTTGAGCGGCCTGCAGAGCGTCGAGCGGTTGATCAGCAACATCCGCGCGTGAGCTCGGTTCCGCGTCACAACCTGTGCGCTTCTCGAAAGCACGTCGACGCACCACCTGAAGGCCCCCCTGGCCCCCCGAAACCGGGGGGAAGTCGCGATTGACGACGCATCATCCAACGCCGAGCGGTCATGAGAATCGCGATGGCAACGCTTCGGGGAGTTTGCGCTTCGGCTGACGGCCGCGAGATGTGGCTGGGAGCGCCGCGCGGATTGCCCGCAGAGCCGTTTCGACGTCGAGTTCGACGTCATCTGCCCTGAGACGGAGCACGCGGAGCTTGGTCTTGCCCGTCACGTCGTCGCGGTACTCGTCTTGTGTTTTGCGCTCCGGATTCAGGTGGATGCCGCCATCAACCTCGACGACGAGACGGCCTTCCAGACAGACGAAATCGAAGATGAAGCGTTCTCTGGCGTGCTGCGCGCGAAACTTGAAGCCGTCCAGCTGGCGCGATTGCAGTCGGGACCACAAGAGCGCTTCGCTGGGCGTCATGTTGCGCCGAGCAACACGCGCCGCCGCATGGGTAACGCCATGCACGCCGCGAATTCTGCTCGATTCAAACGACACGGGACCTCCAAGTTCCGCCGGCGACGTCGCCAGCGACGCTTGGTCAATCACGCGGCGTGCCTGGGTGAGCGTCGCGTCCGAATGCGCCGACTCGACCGGGAGAGATAGAGATCGTTCCGCTTCCTATCTCTCATCGGCCGCACACATCTCTCGCGAGAGGCTGTGACGAAACATCAGCGTACGCCGCGCCCTCGATGCTGCATCGTCAATCGCGACTTCCCCCCGGTTTCGGGGGGCCAGGGGGGCCTTCAGGGGCGCGGCGTGCGCAGCACGGGGCGGGGTTGCCGACGTCGCCGCCGTCTGCGATCGCGACGCATGTCCGACGTCGTCAAACCCGCCGCTGACCTCGCGCTCTGGAACAAGCTCGCCGCGAAAGAGACCGGCGGCAAAGCCGAGACGCTGAACAAGACGAGCGACGAAGGGGTCGTCGTCAAAGCCCTCTACACCGCCGACGACGTGCCACCCGAAGCCGCCGGCCACACCCCCGGCAAAGCGCCGTTCGTGCGCGGGCCGCACGCCACCATGTACGCGGTGCGGCCGTGGACCATCCGCCAGTACGCGGGGTTCTCGACGGCGAAGGACAGCAACGCGTTCTACCGAAAGAACCTGCAGGGCGGACAGAAGGGGCTGAGCGTCGCGTTCGACCTCGCCACGCACCGCGGCTACGACAGCGATCATCCGCGGGTGCCGGGTGATGTCGGCAAGGCCGGCGTCGCCATCGACAGCGTGCTCGACATGAAGATCTTGTTCGATGGCATTCCGCTCGACGAGATGACCGTGTCGATGACCATGAACGGCGCGGTGCTGCCGATCCTCGCCGCGTTCGTCGTCGCCGCCGAAGAACAAGGCGTGTCGCAAGAGAAGCTGTCGGGCACGATCCAGAACGACATTCTCAAAGAGTTCATGGTTCGCAATACTTATATCTATCCGCCCGCGCCCTCGATGCGCATCGTGGCAGACATCATCGCGTACACCGCGCAGTACATGCCGAAGTGGAACTCGATCTCGATTTCAGGATATCACATGCAAGAGGCCGGCGCCGACGCCGCCCTCGAGCTCGCCTTCACGCTCGCCGACGGCAAAGACTACGTCAAAGCCGCCGTCGCCCGCGGCCTCGACGTCGACGCTTTCGCCGGCCGCTTGAGCTTCTTCTTCGGCATCGGCATGAACTTCTACATGGAGATCGCCAAGCTGCGGGCCGCCCGCCTGCTCTGGTGCGAGATCATGGAAGGCTTTGGCGCGAAGGACAACAAATCGAAGATGCTGCGCACCCATTGCCAGACATCAGGTTGGTCGCTGGCGGCGCAAGATCCGTACAATAATATTATTCGCACCACCGTCGAGGCGATGGCTGCGGTGTTCGGTGGCACGCAGTCGCTGCACACCAACAGCTTCGACGAAGCCCTCGCGCTGCCGACGCCCTTCTCGGCGCGCCTCGCAAGAAACACACAGCTGATTCTTGCTGAAGAAACCGGCATCCCCGCCGTCGTCGACCCGTGGGCCGGCAGCTACATGATGGAGCGCCTGACCCAGGACCTCGTCGACAGAGCCCGCACGATCATGGGCGAGGTCGAGGCCGAGGGCGGCATGGCGAAGGCGATCGAGAAGGGCATCCCCAAGCGCAAGATCGAAGAGAGCGCGGCGCGCAGACAAGCCCGCATCGACGACGGCAGCGAGGTCATCGTCGGCGTCAACAAGTACAAGCTCGAGCGCGAAGACCTGCTTGGTGAAAAGCCCGTCGACGTGCTCGACGTCGACAACGTGGCCGTCTTGAAAGAGCAGGTCGAGCGTCTGGCGTCGCTGCGCAAAGAGCGCGACGAAGCCGCAGCACAAAAAGCCCTCGCCGACCTCGAGGCCGGCGCCCGCGACGACAGCGGCGCCAACGCCGCGAACCTCTTGGCGCTGGCGATCCCCGCGATGCGCGCGCGCTGCACCGTCGGCGAAGTCTCGCTCGCCCTCGAGAAGGTCTTCGGCCGCCACTCTGCTGAGGCCAGCGTCGTCACCGGCGTCTACGGCGCTGCGTATGGCCAGCGGAACAAAGACGGCAAGCTCAACGGTGACGTCGCTGCCGTGCGCGCCGAGGTCGAAGCGTTTGCCAAGTCAGAAGGACGCCGCCCGCGCATGCTCGTCGTCAAATTGGGCCAAGACGGCCACGACCGCGGCGCCAAGGTCGTCGCCAGCGCCTTCGCCGACCTCGGCTTCGACGTCGACGTCGGTCCGCTGTTTCAGACGCCGGCTGAGGCGGCGCGCGCTGCCGTCGACAGCGACGTGCACGTCATCGGCGTGTCGTCGTTGGCTGCGGGTCACAAGACGCTGGTGCCTCTGCTCGTCGCTGAACTGAAAGCGCAAGGCGCCGACAACGTCGTCGTCATCGCCGGCGGCGTCATCCCCCCGCAAGACCATCCGCTCTTGAAGGCGCAGGGCGTCGCCTGCGTCTTCGGCCCCGGCACCCCGATCCCGCAGGCCGCCCGCGAAGTGTTGAAGGCCCTGCCCCGCCGCAGCTGACGACGACGTGGTTCATTCTGCGGGGCGCGACTGGCGCTGTCGCGGAGACGAGATTGTCGTCGGCGGGAGAACCCCCAGCCCCGAATTTCGGGGAGGGAACATCGGGCCGCGCTGCGCGCAGGCTCTTTTGTTGCTGCTTGAGATGCCATGGGTTTGCGCCGCGATTCACTTGGTGCTCGAGGTCAAGGTCACCGCAGCTCGCGAGATCAAGACACAACGAAATGCAGCAGGCCGAGTCAAAACAAGAGCCTGCGCGCAGCGCGGCCCGATGTCCCCTCCCCGAAATTCGGGGCTGGGGGTTTCTCCGCCGACGACAATCTTGTCTTCGCTACGGGGCGACGCCGCGCTCGGCGTGGTAGCTGGAGCGCACGAGCGGACCCGCTTCAACGTGTGCAAAGCCCAGCGACTTTGCCCACGTTCCCAGCTCGGTGAACTTCTCGGGCGGGACGTATCTCATGACCTCGTGGTTCCACGAAGACGGTCGCAGATATTGTCCGAGCGTGAGGATGTCGACGTCGTGGGCGCGGGCGTCTTTGATGGTTGTGATGACTTCTTCGTCGGTCTCGCCGAGGCCCAACATCATGCCGGTCTTGGTGCGGATCTGGGGGCGCAAACGTTTCGCCGCCTGCAAGACCTGCAACGACCTCTTGTACACAGCACCACTGCGGATCTTCGGCGTCAGGCGCTCGCAGGTCTCGACGTTGTGGTTGAAGACGGCGGCCTTTTGTCCTTCGAGCAGCGCGTCGAGCACGGTGGTGATGCTGTCTTCGTTGCCCTGAAAGTCGGGGACCAGCACCTCGAGCGTCGACGAGGGGAGCGCTTCGCGCACGGCGCGCAAGCAGCGGGCGAAGTGGCGGGCGCCGCCGTCGTCGAGGTCGTCGCGGGCGACGCTGGTGATGACGACGTGCTTGAGCTTCATCAGCACCGCGGCCTCGGCGAGGCGGGCGGGCTCGTCGAGGTCGACGGCGTTCGGCGACACCGACGTCTTCACGTCGCAGAAGCGACAGGCGCGCGTGCACTCGTTGCCGAGGATCATGAACGTCGCCGTGCCGACGGCCCAGCAGTCGCCCATGTTCGGGCACGCCGCCGACGAGCAGACCGTGTGCAAGCGGCGCTCGGCCAACAGCGCGCGCAGCTCTGACGTCTTGCCGCTGCCGGGCGCCTGCACGCGCAACCACGACGGCTTGGGCGCGCGCGGATCAGACGACGGCCCTGGAGTTTGGGCGGGTGCCGCGTCGGGGACGTCGACGCCGATGATGGGAAGAGAGGCCATGCCCCGGTCTACGAGGCGCCTCGTCGACGGGCAAGGCTATGCTCACCGTGTGCTCCGTCTGTGGATGTCTGCGCTGCTGCTGTCGACGTCGGCGTCGTCGGCCGAGCCGCGCGTGGAACCTGCCGTGGAACCTGCCGCGCCCTCCGCTGTTGCGCCCGTCGAAGCAACTGCGGCCGACTGCCCCGCGCCGCGGCCCGGGACGCTGACCCTCGCGACCGAGCCATGGACGGTGGTCGCCGTCGACGGCGTCGTCGTCGGCACCACGCCGCTCTACCGCTACGAGCTCAGCGCCGGCCCGCACCAGCTCGCGCTGAGCAACGACGCCCGCGGCGTCGCCGTCGTCGAAGACGTCGTCATCGCCGAAGGACGCGCCCACAAGCTCAAGCTCTTGCTCGCCACTGCATCGGGCGAAGCAGTGCTCGACGACGCTGTCTCCGGCGACGGCGGCGACGCCGAGGTCGAATGCATCGACGACGACGCCGCCGCGTTTGTCACCGTCGACACGCGCCCGTGGTCGAAGGTCTTCATCGACGGCAAGCTCGCCGGCGTCACGCCCGTGTTCGCGCACAAGGTCGCGGCCGGCGCCCACGCCGTCGTCTTGCAGTCGGGCAACGGCGTCGCGCAGGTCGTGCGCGCGGCGCGCTTCACGGCAGCGGCGGGCGAGACCGTCAAGGTGGTGCTGACGATGAGCGACCCGAGCGACGACCCCGCTGACGATGGTCTCGACGTCCGCTGAGCACGGGCTTAGATCGGCGCATGTCGAAAGAAGCACTGCTCGCGGCGCTGCAGCCGATCTTGAAGTCCCTCGACGGCGTCGACGTCGGCGACCCCGCCGCCGCCCGCGCGTGGCTCGAGCAGCGCTGGCCGGTGTCGTCGTTGCAGAGCCTCAAGCAGCTCGTGCGCGAAGGCGTCGCCGCCAAGTGGCTCTGCGACAAAGAGAACGCCGGCGTGCGCTTCTCGCGCGTGTTGAAGGCGTCGGCCGATGTGCCGTGGTCCATCGACGCTGTGCACATGCAGGGCGGGGCTCTCGGCCACACCCACCCCAACGGCGAGATCGATCTCTGCTTCGCCGTCGACGACGCCAGCTCGACCTTCGACACCAACCCCGAGGGTTGGACGGTCTACGCGAAGAACACCTGGCACGTGCCCACCGTGCGCGGCGGCGCGATGGACATTTTGTACTTCTTGCCCGGCGGCGCCATCCGCTTCGAAGACAAGCCGACGACGTGAGCCGCGCCCTCGCCATCCTCGACGAAGCCAGCGCCGTCGTCGACGGCATCGGCTGCGACTGCAGCACCGACTGCTGCCGCTTCGGCAAGACCGGACGCGAGCCCTGGCTGACCCAGGCCGAATTCGACGTCGTCACCGCCGCCGTCAAAGCGCAGGGACGCCGCTTGCCCCTGCCGCGCGACGATGAAGATGGCCGCTGCGCCTTTCTTGGTGACGACGACAAATGCCGCATCTACGCGGCGCGTCCGCTCGGCTGCCGCACGTTCTTCTGCGACGCCGCGAAGCACCCCGATGGCCGCGTCGGCAAGCTGTCGTCGTCGACGAACAAGCAGCTGCGTGAGCTGCCGCGGCAGTTGGCGGCGCTGACGCCGGGCGTCGAGTCGAAGCCGCTGGGCGCGTGGCTCATCGCCGCGTCGCCGGCGGCGGCGTCGAAGCTGAAGAAGAAGCGGCGCTGAGCCCTCGCGGAAACACGGCTGTGCTCAGCGGAGAAGACCCCCAGCCCCGAATTTCGGGGAGGGAACGTCGGGCCGCGCTGCGCGCAGGCTCTTTTTTGGTGCTTGATATGTCTGAGATGGCACAGCGTGACGCTGGATGCTCGAGGTGAAGCGCGCTGTGTTGCTCGTTGCCAGAACATCATGAAGTGGCGCGACATGTCTCCAAACAAGAGCCTGCGCGCAGCGCGGCCCGA
>JANNAY010000631.1:0-2341 GCA_031384945.1 Deltaproteobacteria bacterium | reverse complement strand
CGCCTGCGCCTGGTTGTCGATGGTGGTGCCGTCGGCGAGCGGCGTCTGCACGCGCGCCACGAAGCGCAAGAGGCGCGTGGTGTTCGGCTGCAAGGTGAAGGTCGGAAAGCGCACGCGCCCCGCCGTCAACACGCCGCCGTCGACGGACGAGACGAAGGTGAGGCGCGCGTCGAGGGGGTCTTCGACGAGCACGTTGGTGGCAGGTGCGTCGCCGCTGCCAGCGACGGCGAGCGTGAAGGTGACGGTCTCGCCGGGCAAGAGCGCGCCGCCGTTGTCGTCGACGAAGGTCTTCGTCATCGCGATCACGGCCTGCGACACGACAGTGAAGCGCGTCTCATCGAGCGGCGTCGCCGTCGACGGATCATCCGACTGCACCGTGGTCGCCGGCAGCGACGGCGTCGTCGTCTGCGCCTGGTTCGGCACCACGGTGTTGTTGACGATGACGGCGTTGAGGCGGGCGTCGAACGTGAGCGTCACGCTGCCGCCGATGGCGATGCTGTCGAGGGCGGCGACGGTCGTGTCGTCGAAGGTGACGACGTTGCCGGCGGCGCGGCCACCGCTCGTCAAGATGGGTGCTGAGAAGTTGGCGTCGAGCACGTCTCTGACGACCACGTCGCGGGCCACGCCGTCGCCGGTGTTGCTGACGACGACGGTGTAGCCGACGACGTCGCCGGGGCGAAACGGCGCGGCGTTTCGATCGACGACGGTCTTCGTGACGGTGAGAACGGGCGCGGCGCGCACGGTGACGTTGACGGTGTTCGAGTTGACGGGCTGCTGCGGGTCGTCGGCGTCGCCCACGGCTTGGTTTCTGATGACGGTGCCATCGACGACGCCGGCTCTGACACGGGCTTCGAATCTGACGGTGGCGGTCGCACCTACGGCGAGAGAGGCGAGGGTCCAGCGGATGTTCTGGCCGGTGACCACACCGCCGTCGAGGGCGACGATGCTGGTGAGATTGGCGTCGACAGCGTCGGTGATGACGACGTTGTTGGCGGCGACAGTGCCCGGGTTCGTCAGCGTCATCGTGTAGCGCAAGAGCTCGCCGGGTCTGACGTCGGCGCCGCCGTTGACGTCGACGACCGACTTCACGATCTGCAAATCAGGACGCGCGAACACCACCAGCGGCGACGACGACACGCTCACCGCGAGCGAAGGATCGGCCAGCGGTGTGAGCACGGCGGTGTTGGCGATGGTGGCGCCGTCGGGGGCGTTGGCGTTGACGGTGACGCGAAAGACGAACGTCGCCACGCCCGGTCCAGAGAACGCGAGCAGCGCGGTGAAGCGGCCGGTGCCGTTCGCGCCGCCCGGCTGACACGACGCCGAGGTGCCCGCCGGCACGGGCGCGACCACGGTGCAGTTGGCGACGTTGGCGGGCAGGTCGTCGTCGACGGTGACGACGGTCGAGGCGGGTCCACGCTTGTCGACGCGCACGCGAAACTCGACGACGTCGCCGGGGATGAGTCTGCCGCCGTTGACGTCGGTGGCGGTCTTCGTCGACGACGCGAGGTCGATGCCGGCGGTGACGCGAATGCTCGTCGGGTCGGCGGTGGTCGCGTTGACGTTGGGGTCATCGGTGAGCAACGGCTCGACCAACGACGGCTGATCGACCTCGGCCTGGTTGGTGATGACGGTGCCTGCGGCGGTGCCCACGACGATGCGGGCGCTGATGACGACGTCGGCGAAGCTGCCGCTGTTGATGTCGATGTTCTGCACATCAAGGTGGTTGCCGGTGATGGTGACGACGGCGCCGGCGGGGGCGCTCACCAACGTCAGCGCCTCGAGCTGCGGCGGAAAGTCGTCGACGATGCTGACGTCGGGCGCCGGGCGCGAGCCGTCGTTCTCGACGCGAAAGCGGTAGTTCAACGTTGAGCCCGGCGCAGGTTCGCCGCCGCCGACGACGGCGACGCTCTTCTGCGGCCGCGCCAGCTGGGCGTTCTCGATGACGGTGATGGCCGGACCGACCTGCAGCGGCGGCACGCCGTCGGCCTGCACCGTAAAGAAATTGCGCAGCTGATCGCCCTCGTTCACCGTATCGCGAACCACCGCGCGAAAGCGCACCTCGCAGCGCTCGCCCACCGTCAGCGTGGCCACGTTCAAGCCAGCAGGGGTCAACACAGGTGAGGTGCCGCCGACGTCGCTGCTCGAGACGCCGCAGGTGTTGACGGTCGAGTTCGGCACGTACTGCGCACCCGCCGGCAGCTGGTCTTTCACGATGGCGTTCGTTGCAGATGCCGAGCCGTCATTCTCGACTCTCAAAATATAATTGAGCGTCTCACCCGGACCGGCCACCGGCTCGAGCACCACCTTCTCGGTGCCGCCGTTCAAGAAGCGCGGCGAGAAG
>JANNAY010000591.1:0-1967 GCA_031384945.1 Deltaproteobacteria bacterium | reverse complement strand
CGAAGGAGTAGCACTCACAACCACAGACACGGCGCCCGCTGGCCGTGAACGTGACGCCGAGGGGCGAAAGTTGCTGTCGTCGCAGGTCTTTGCGATCGTCGGCGCGCCGTTTTGGGATCGCCGGCGCGAGAGCGCGCCGGCACAGGGTGGAACGCGAGTGTCGTACACGATCGTCATTACGGAGAAGGGCGGCAAGCCGCGCGCTGAAGCGTTCGACCAGGCCGAAATCACCATCGGCCGCGTGCAGGGCAACGACATCGTGTTGCCAAAGGGCAACATCTCGAAGCGCCACTCGCGCATCGTGCTGCGCGATGGAAAGTTCATCATCGTCGACCTCAAGTCGACGAACGGCACGTACGTCAACGGCAAGCGCATCTCGTCGCCACAGGTGCTGAAAGACGCCGACAAGGTCTACATCGGCGACTTCACGCTGACGCTCGAGGGCCAAGAGGGCCAAAACGGCGTTGCGGTTGCAAACGGCGCCAAGGCCGCTGGCGCAGGCCTCGAGGCTGGCGAAGAGGGCGAGGGCGAAGAGCTCTTCGCGCGCGACGATGAGCTCGATCGCGAGATCGTTCCGCCTGATGAGCCCATGGTCGCTCCTGGCCGCGCCACTGCTACTCCGGCGCCATCGCGCCCTGTCGAAGCCCGTCCGCCCGCCGTCGAGAAGCCGCTGCCCGAACCTGAGCCGCCGCCGCCTCCGCCGCCGGTGCTGAAGAAGGCTGAGCCGCGACCTGAGCCCCGCGCCGAGGCTCGCCCTGAGCCAAAGGCAGAGAAGCGGGCCGAGTCGAAGCGCGTCGAGCGGCCGGCTTCACCGCCGCCCCAACGTCGTCAAGACCTGCAGATCGAGCTGCCGCCGCAGGTGGCGCTGCACGGTCGTGGCGCCGTGTTTTTGTCGGTGACCAAGGCCCTCGCCGCCGACGGCGGACTGCCGCCAGACGACGAGACCACGCTCGAGCGGGCGCGCTCGGCCGCCGAAAAGACGCTCAATGCGTTGGCCAAGAAATTCGGTGGCGCCAACACCGACGGCTGGCCGCTGCAGATCGCCAAAGAGGTCTGCGGGCTCGGCCCGCTCGGTGAGCTGCTCGAAGACGGCAACGTCGTCGAGGTCTTCGTCAACGGTCCGCACCAGCTCTTGGTGCGGCGCGCGCCCGATTCGTCGTCGGTGGGCATCCCGCTGGTGCCGGTGCCGGCGTTCTTCTCGTCCGACGAAGCCGTCGCCCTCGTCGTCAGGCGCATCATGCATGCGGCCGGTGTGAAGTTCGACGCCGAGCATCCGATTGCCGAAGCGCGCTTGCCCGACGGCACGCGCGTCAACGCCGTGCACCACGCCGCCGCCGTCAAAGGCCCGCTGGTCACCATCTCGCGCAGCAGCACGCGCAACGCGACCCTCGACGAGCTCGTCGCCGAGAACATGCTCTCGAAGAACATGTCCGAGTTTCTCGAGCTCTGCATGCGCGCGCGCCGCAACGTCTGCATCTGCGGCGGTCCTGGCGCCCAAATCGGCACGCTGATGTCGGCCATGGCGTCCACCATCGACGACGACGAACGCATCGTCGTCGTTGAGCAGGTGGCCCGCCTCAAGCTGCCGCAGCCGCACGTCGTCACCCTCGAGCCGCGTCCGCTCAAGGGGGGACCGTCGGCGGCCACGGTGCGCGATCTCGTCGGCAACGCGCTGCGCATGCGGCCGAACCGCGTGCTCGTCCACGAGGTCACCAGCGGTGAAGCCCATGATTTGTTCGTGGCCATGGGCGGTCGCCAAGACGGCACTTTGTTTACAACATATGCGGCCACCACCCGCGATTGTCTTGACCGCTTAGAGACGCTGATTTCGATGGCCGGTCTCGACGTGCAGAGCCGTGTGGTGCGCGAGCAAATCGCCTCGTCGCTCGACGTGATCATCACGGTCACGCGCTTCGCTGACGGCTCGTCGCGCGTCACCCAGATCTCAGAGGTCACCGGCGTCGAGG
>JANNAY010000582.1:0-1637 GCA_031384945.1 Deltaproteobacteria bacterium | reverse complement strand
CCTCGACGCCGTCGTCGTAGCCGGCATTGAGACCTGCGTCGAGATCCTTGTCGCGCGGTGCCTAGTCTTCGGGCCGCCGTCAAATCGAGCGGGCCGCGGCGTCGTCGAGGAGCGGAGCGTCGGAAACAGGTCCCAACTCGCGGAGCAAACCCCCAGCCCCGAATTTCGGGGAGGGAACATCGGGCCGCGCTGCGCGCAGGCTCTTGTTTTGAAGCGACCTTCCTTGGCGATTTGTTGCATCGTCGAAGGGATCCCAAGAGGAGCACGACCTCGAGCCTCCAGATGTCACGTGGCGTGATCATGGGCATTTCAAGAAACAAAGAAGAGCCTGCGCGCAGCGCGGCCCGATGTTCCCTCCCCGAAATTCGGGGCTGGGGGTCTTCGCCGCGTGCTCTCAGCGGTCAGTACATAAAGCCGACGCCGACGGAGAAGCCGGCAGCGACGTTGACAGACCTGCCGCCCTGCAGCGTGATGGGGTCGTTGTTGGCGCCATTGACGGTGACGCGGTCGCCGGGACCTTCAAAGTTGATGGTGGCGCCGGTGCTCTTGCCGACGGCCTCGAGGAAGAAGCCGCCGAAGAGGTCGAAGCGCAACAAGAGCTCGGCGTGGTAGCCGAACGCCAGCGAGGCGCCGCCGGGGTTGTCAGGTTGTTCGCTGTAAAAGGTCGCCGGCAAAGTATCGATCTTCAGCTCGATCTCGAAGCGGCGGTCGGGCAGGAAGAGCGGAAGATACAGCTCAGGACCGACAGCAAGACCATGCAATTGAAAACCCGGCACCACGGTGAGCGTCGTGCCCGTCGGATCGATCGTCTGTACATCGACGGTGGCGCCCCAGTAGCGGTAGCCGAGGCGGCCGCCGAACCCCACCAGGCGCAGCACCCCCTCGTCAGCGAAGCGAAACAGGTAGCGCGCCTTCAACGACGCAGCGCCGGCCGTGTGCCACGAGATGAACTTGTTGGGCTTGATGGTCAGCGCGGCGTTCGAGTTGATGGCGAACTGCACCGCGGCCAGCGATCCCGTGGCGTCGATGCCGATGTTCTCGAAGGGCCACAGGTCGGCCCGCACCGAGCCACCCGGATAGAAATTCGCCTGCACCGGATCGGGCTGGACGCCGTCGTTGCCCTCGAAGCCGTAGTACCAGGTGGCGCCGTCAAACGTGCCCGACAGCGCCAGCAGGTGCGTGGGCTTGACCTCACCGTTGCCGCCGTCGACGCCGGTCTCGACGTCGAGCAACGAGCGGCGCTCACCATCGAGCCCCGAGAGATCGGTCTCGTCGAGGGCGGCGCGGCGGCGGCGCGGCGCGGCTTCTTCATCGTCATCAACGACGCGCGACCGCTCTTTCTTCGGCTTCGGCGTCGCTTCGTCATCGTCGAGGCTGCGGGTGCGTCGGCGCGACTCATCGTCCGACGGATCCTTCGGCTTCTTCACCACCGGCGGGTTCGGCGCCTTCTTCACCGGCGGGTCGTCTTCTTCTTCGTCGTCTTCGTCGTCGGAGCGGGTGAGGACATCGTCGTCGCCGTCGTCAGCAGCAGGAGGCACCGCGAACTTCGGCGGCTTCTTCCTCGAGGCCGTCGGCAAGAGCACCGGCGCCACCATCAACTTTGAAGGTCCCGGCGACCGCGTCACCGTCAATGGCGC
>JANNAY010000581.1:0-4871 GCA_031384945.1 Deltaproteobacteria bacterium | reverse complement strand
CGGCGGCGTTGACGTCGGCGGCGCAGAAGAAGCCGAAGAAGCAGACGACGAACACGACGGCGGCGCGCATTGTCCGTACATTATCCACATGATCAGCCGCCGCGCCTTTCTCGCCGCTGCCCCCGTCGTTGGGGCCGCCGTCGTCGCCGCCCCCGCAGCTGCCCAAGATGTCGACGTGCCCGGCCTCGACGTCGGCTACTCCGAAAAAATGGTCGAGGTCGGCTTCGACTTCGCCAAGACCGCGCCCCACGCGATGGTCAGCGAGGTGGTGCTGCCAGCGAAGCCGCGCGTGGTCTTCGACGTGCTCGCCGACCCCGATCCGTGGCCGCGCTGGCTGAGCAGCGTCGTCAAGGTCGAGTACCGCAAGCCCTACGGCGTGGGCACCGTCAGAGACGTCACGACCAACGGCATCGGCGTCATTCGCGAGCACTTCTTCTGCTGGGACGAGGGCGAGCGCTTCTCGTTCTCGGTGTCGTCGTCGACGTCGCCACTGCTGACGTCGTTCTACGAAGATTACCTGTTGCGCCCCGTCGAGGGCGGCAACACGCGGCTCATCTGGACAGTCGCTTGTCGCGCCAAGCCGTGGGCGTTCTTTGCCGGTCCAGCGCTGATGAGCGTATTTAAATCGTCGACGCCGGGCGCCCTTGAGAAGCTCAAGGGTGAGGTCGCGGCCCGCAGAGATCGTGGTCTCACAGTCAAGTGATCAGATCGAGCGCAGCGCGAGATACATGACGCCCTTGCCGGTGGGCGAGGCGAAGGGCGCGCGGTAGACGCCGAACGCGCCCATGCCTGTGGCGGCGTGGCGCACCAGCCGCTGACAGAACTTTTCGGGACCGCCGAAGCCAGCATCGGTGAAGGCCCGCAGTCCCGGGCCCGTCGACGCCATGCGCAGCGCGTTGACGCCGCGCACGAGCTTCTCTTCGACGGCCTCGTTGGCCCAGCCCCACAAGAAGCGCTTCTTTTCGTCGAGAAACGAGCCGAGCAGCTCAAAGGCCCACGGCGACGGCGGGCGCCCGTCGGCAGAGAACGTGATGACGCCCTTCTTCATGTCGATGTCGAAGCGCTTCAAGCCCACCAGCGCTTCGCCGAGCGCGACGTCGGCGTCGTGCTCTTTGCCTTCGCTGGCGTTCAATGCGGCGAACAGTTGCGGCGTGAAGAACAACCAACGCAATTCAGAGGCATCGAAGCGGCGGGTCATGACGACGCGGTCTTCTTCGCTGGCGTCGTCATCGACGAGGGCGACCTCTTTGTCGCCGTCGGGTCCGTCTTTGATGACGATCTTGCCGTGCAGAATTTTCACGCCGCCCTGGCGCAGGGTCGCTTCGGCGAAGTCGCCGAGCAGCGCGTTGGTGGCGTCGAGCACCTCGTTGTCGGTGTGGCCGAGGTCGGGGCGCTTCGGTTGTCCAGGCCGCGCGACGCCGTTCAAATCCGACAGCGCGGGGCGCTTGCCGTCTTCGTTCGGCACGAAGCTGACCTCGACAGCGGAAAGCGGCTCGGGAAAGGCGAGGGCGGTCAGGTCCATCAGCTCGAGCAACAGCTCGTCGGGGCTCGGCAGCTCGGTGCCTTCGTCGACGTCTCCCTGGGCCAACTTGAGAAGATCCATCCCTCGTCGATAGCGCGGGCATCGACGTCGACAAGGTGTAAGGTGCGGCGTTGATGACCCGCCGGATGCCGCTGCTGACGCGACGACGTGCTTTGGGCCTGACCGGCGGCGGCATCCTCGCGGTGATGGCCGCGCGCTGCGGCCTGCCCGCGCTGTTGCGGCACGGTCCGCCAGCGCCCCTCGACGCCGAATTGCAGAGGTGGGTCGACAGCAAGTTCGCCGACGTCGACCGCGCCGCCATCTACGACGTCCACTGCCACCTCGTCGGCCGCGGCGTGGGGTCGGGCTGCTCGGTCTCGCCCGAGCTGATGTCGCGCCTGCACCCGTGGAAGAATTTTCAGTTCGACCTCTACGCCGCCGCCGCCGGCATCGCTGTCGACGACGACACCCCCGACAGCGTCTACGTCGACCGCCTGATGGCCCTACACAAGCTCGCGAACCCAACAGGCAAGTTGGTGTTGCTGGCCTTTGAGCGCCACGTCGACGATGACGGCAACGAGGTGCCCGAAAAGACCGAGCTGTTCACGCCCAATGAGTACCCGCTTGAGGTGCAAAAACAGCATCCCGACGTCGTCATCGCCGGCTGCTCGGTGCACCCCTACCGCAAAGACGGCGTGGCGCGGCTCGAGAAGTTTCTCGATCTCGGTGCGCGGGCGGTGAAGTGGTTGCCCAACGCGATGAACATCGATCCGTCGTCGCCCCGCTGCGACGCGTTCTTCGATGTCTTGGCGCGGCGAAAAATTCCCCTGATCACGCACACCGGCGACGAAGCGGCCGTCGACGCCCGCGACCTGCAGCGGCTCGGCGATCCACGCCTGCTCGTCCGCGCCCTCGACAAAGGCGTCGTCGTCGTCGCGGCCCACGTCGCCAGCACCGGCGAATGCGCCGTGCCTGCTGGCGCTGGCGGCAGCTGCTTCGACGCGTTGCTGACGATGCTCGAGCAGCCGCAGTGGCAGACGAACCTCTTCGCCGACCTCAGCGCCCTGCCCCAGTACAACCGCGCCGCGCACATCCCGGCGCTGCTGCGTCGCCCTGAGCTTCACGGGCGGCTGGTGTTCGGCACCGACTATCCGTTGCCAGCGATCGATCCCTTGATGTCGACGCGCTACCTGCTCGCCAAAGACATGCTCGACCTCGACGATCGTCTGCACCTGAACGCGGTCTTTCCAAAAAATCCGCTGTTGTTTGACTATCTCTTGAAACGCTGCTTGCGCGTCATCGACGACGACGGCACCGTACACAAATTCGCCCCGATCGCCTTTGAGTCGCGGCGCATCTTTGCTGAGGCCACATGAGTCGCGTCGCTCTCTTCGCTTGCTTGCTCGCTGCGTGCGCTTCTGGACCGAAGACGGTCGTGCGCGACCTGCCCGCGGGGTTGGCACCCATCGGCGCCATGCTCGACGGCTGCGAGCACGGCGCTGACGCCGACGGCTCGGTCGTCGCCCGCTGCGACGGCGACGTGTTGTTTCGCGTGCGCGAGGTCGAGATCGAAGAGGGCGCGCCGCCCCGCTACTTCGGTGACGGCGTCGACCTCGCCAACTTGAACGCCGGCAAGATGAGCTGGGAAAAGTTGCAGCTCAAGACTGCCTACGACAAAGGCGTCGTCGACCGCGGCGACGTCAGAGCCGTCGACGACGACCGCGTCGTCTTCGTCTTGATCGGCGCCGCGCGAAAGACATCGACGAAGACGCAGACCGAGTCGTCGTGTCAGGCGCCGCCCGACGCCTTCGATCGCTGCACCGATCTGCTGACGGCGTTTCTCGATCTGCCCGTCGCCGACGACGCCCCCAATGCAAAAGGCGGCGTCAGCAACGGCGCCATCGCCGGCCGCGCCATCTCGCTGCCCACCTCATGTGTCTCTGTTGAAGAGACACCCACCCACGGCCGCTACAGCTGCGACGACGGCGCCAAGCTCTTCTGGCTCACCACCGACGACATGGAAGACGCGGCGGCGCAGGCCGAGGGCGCGATGCTCGCGCAAGAAGACTCTGACGAACGCAAGCAGGTGCGCTGCGATCTGCTCGACGCCGACACCCAGTGCGAAGCGACGCCGACGGCGCTGGTGGGCCTCGGCTACCTCGAGGGCAAGCCCCTTGTCGTCGTCTGCGCCGCCGCCAGCGACCCCTGGGACCATGGTTTGTGCAAGTCCGCATTCGCGCGGCGCTGAGAGGCGAAAGCAACAATGCCTGACGTCTTGAGCTTCGCGCTCGTCACCTTCTCCGCCATCTTCTTCGTCGTCGATCCGCTGGCGATCGTGCCGACGTTTTTGGCGATGACGGCCCACGACACGCTGCAGAAGAAGCACGCGATGGCGCGCAAGGCCGGCATCGCCACCACCATCACGCTGCTGATCTTCGCTGCGGCCGGCGGCGTCATCTTCAAGGTCTTCGGCATCACGCTCGGCGCGTTTCGCGTCGCCGGCGGCGTGCTCTTGTTCTTGCTCGCCCTCGACATGATGCGGGCCATGCCGTCGAAGGTGAAGCAGACCAAAGAAGAAGAAGAAGAAGGCGCAGAAAAAGACGACATCGCCATCATCCCGCTGACGATTCCGATGCTCGCCGGCCCTGGGGCCATCGCCACCACCATGGTCTGCATCAGCAACGCCCGTGGCAAGATCGTCGAGCAGCTCGTCGTCGGCGCCGTCATCGTCGTCACCGGCCTGCTCACCTGGTTGATTCTGCGCAGCGCGCTCTTGGTCGAGAAGCGGCTCGGCACCACCGGCCTCAACGTGCTCACGCGCGTGATGGGCCTGATCGTCGCCGCCGTCGCCGTGCAGTTCATCGTCGGCGGGCTCAAAGAGGTCTGGACGGCGTCGTGAGCGTGGCCCTGCGACGACGAGCAAGTGGCGACGAGGCTCCGACGGTGACGCGCGGCGAGGGCTGCGTCAGCAGACCAACGACGTGAGGAACCGTTGGAGTGTCGCGCCCGCGGCGAAGCAAGCGCCATTCACGCCGCCTGCGAAGGCATGGAGCGTCTACGTCTTGGTCTGCGCCGACAACTCGTTCTACGTCGGCATCTCCAACCATCTGGCGGCGCGCGTCGTCGCCCACAACAAAGGCAAGGGCGCGCGCTACACGCGATCGCGGGGGCCGGTGCAGCTGTGTTGGCGCCTCGACGTCGAGAGCGGCGAAGAAGCGCGCCGGCTCGAGGGCATGATGAAGCGCCTGTCGCGCAAAAAGAGAGAAGCCCTCGTCGACGGCGACCTCGACGTCATTTCGCCGTTGTGGGACCGCGTGCAGGCGCGCGTGCAGGCCCGTGCGCTGACCCG